>DTYK01000129.1 GCA_012961925.1 Candidatus Latescibacterota bacterium | reverse complement strand
TGGCTGTCCTGGTCCATACAGGCCAGCATTATGATTACGAGATGTCGAAGCTGTTCTTCGATGTGCTGGAGCTTGAAAGTCCCGACTACAACCTGGGTGTTGGATCCGGGCCACACGGCTGGCAAACCGGCGAGATGCTCAAGCGGACGGAAGAGGTCCTGGTAAAAGAGGAACCTGATATCGTCATCGTATACGGTGACACGAACTCGACCCTGGCAGGTACTCTGGCTGCGGTCAAGCTCCATATCCCTGTTGCCCACGTCGAAGCCGGGCTGAGGAGCTTCAATAATATAATGCCCGAGGAGATAAACCGCATGATTACCGACCGGCTTTCTACATACCTGTTCTGTCCGTCCCCCACGGCCGTGGAGAACCTGGCAAGGGAAGGCATAACCGAGGGAGTCCACAACGTCGGTGACGTCATGTACGATGCCCTGCTTCACAGCATAAGGGTTGCAGAGGCGAAATCAAATATCCTGGATAGACTGGGACTTAAGCCTCGAAGTTATCTTCTGGCGACAGTACATCGGGCGGAGAATACGGACGAACCTGATAACCTGGGGAGCATACTCAAGGCTCTGGGTCAGACCGGCAGGACCGTTATCCTTCCTCTCCATCCCCGCACCAGGAGAAGACTTGAGGAGTTCGGCCTTATCGATCTCCTGAAGGGGTCGAGCGATGTGATGGTCATCGATCCGGTGAGCTATCTCGATATGTTACTTCTGGAGAAGAATGCCGACAAGATCCTCACAGATTCCGGTGGCATGCAGAAGGAGGCTTATTGGCTCGGGGTCCCATGCATCACGCTCCGCACCGAAACCGAGTGGCCTGAGACAGTGGAGGCCGGGTGGAACGTACTGGTCGGGGCAGAGGAAGATAGGATACTGGAGGCTGTGAAGGGTCCCTTTACCACTAAATATAGCCAGAAGAGCGATCTATATGGCGACGGGGATGCAAGCGGAAGGATAATCGACATCATCTCCCACAGGGGGAAAGATATGCGATGAGAGAGATCGGGTATCTACGCCTTTCCGTGCCTGAGGAGTATGCCTCAGTCCACGTTCAACCGCACCTTTACAGGGACTGGTTCTGTGGAAACGCAGCGAGAAGATACATACAGTACTGCAGGAGGCCGCTGGAGGTGATCTCCCAGCTTCCGATCAAGCCGGGGGACAGGGTTCTGGACGTGGGTTGTGGCTGGGGATATGCGTCGATGCTGGTGAACTCCAGAGGTGCCCAGGCCTTCGGGATTGATATTGAGGAGGAAGCGATCGCCTTCGGCAGGGCATTGGCCCGGGCTAACGGGTTTATAGTGGACCTCAGATGCGGTGACGCAAGGAGGCTGGACTATCCTGACGGTTATTTTGACCATATAATCTCAATAGAGACCTTTGAGCATATCCCGGCGGAAGAGAGGCAATTGGTTCTCCTGGAGATGAAGAGGTGCGTGAGGGACAATGGAAGGATCGTGATCTCAACGCCCAATCGTCTGGGTACCGCAGAGCTGGCAAAGAGCATTCTGGGGAGATCGCGTCGTATCCGCCAGCTCATGGAACCGGGCACGGACTGGGGGGATAAGCACCCCATGGTGAGCTCTAAGGAGATGATAGATTTGATCCGTTCCGTAGGTCTCACCCTTGAAAAGCTGAAGCACATCATATTCATGGTTAAGTTTATGCCCGATAGCCTGTTTTCTCTGGCATTGAACGTGGAGAGGACCCTTGAAGCCTTGCCCTTTGTCTCGAGGTTCGGAGCCACATCAATATATGTCATACGTAAGAAGATGTTGTAGCCGTGCTTTAAGTTTTCGAGACGGGCAATTGATCGAGAGAAAGATATGAACCCGTCCCCAATTTATTATGCACATATTGTTCATAAGTCAGTATTTTCCTCCTGAGATGGGAGCACCTGCTGCCAGGGCCTATGAATTGTCGCGGTACTGGGTGCGCAGGGGGCATCGGGTGACCGTGGTCACGGGGGCGCCAAATCACCCTACTGGTGTGCTTTACGAGGGCTACAGGAATCGGTTCGTACAAAGGGAGAGGATAGACGGGATTGATGTGATAAGGGTCTACGTTTATCTGGCTCCGAACAAGGGGTTTTTCAAACGGATATTGAACTATCTCTCCTTTATGGCCACCTCTTCAGTCGTGGCCTCCTGTTCGACCGGTAGATGTGATGTTGTGCTGGCCACATCGCCCCAGTTCTTTACAGCGGTCAGCGGATATATCGTCAGCAAGATGAAGGGAAGACCTTTTATCTTTGAGGTCCGTGACCTGTGGCCGAAGTCAATAGTGGCCCTGGGGGCATTGAAAAATCCATGGTTGATAAGGTGGCTTGAGAAGGTTGAGCTCTTTCTATACAGGCACGCCACCCATATCGTCGGAACGGTTGACGGGATCAAGGCCGACCTGGTAAAGAGGGGGATTGAGGAGGAGAAGATCAGCCTGATACCAAATGGTGTGGATCTGGAGCTGTTTCGACCTTACAACAAGGGGGGCATTCTCCGCCATCGATATGGACTGATGGACTGGTTTATAGTCTCCTACATAGGCACCCATGGTCTCGCGCATGCGCTTGATAAGGTGTTGCTGGCCGCTGAGACCCTGAAGCAGGAGAGGATCGCCTTCGTCTTCATAGGCGAGGGGGCGGAGAAGGGGAGGCTGGTAAGGATGAAGCAGGAGAGGGGACTGAACAACGTATTCTTTATGGAACGACAGCCGAGGGAGAGGATACCCCTTCTTATAGCCGATTCAGACGTCTGTCTGGTGTCCCTACGTAAGGACAAATTTTTCTTCTACGCATTGCCCTCGAAGATGCTGGAGATCATGGCCTGTGGGCGCCCGGTAATCCTGAGCGCAAACGGGGAATCCAGGGCTCTGCTTGAAAAGGCGGATGCGGGTGTGTGGGTTGGAGCCGAAGATCCAGGTCTCCTCGCCGATGGCATCCTCAAATTATACGGGAATCCAGACTTCTGTAAAAGGCTCGGCGACAATGGCAGGAGATTTGTCCAGACACACTTCGACAGGCAGACCTTTGCCTTTGCCTATGAAGAGGTTCTGGAGCACGAGGTCAAGAGGCCGGTTTGTTGATCGGTGATCCTTACGTCTCCACATTTACAGGTGGTGGTTGATGAGACACAGATCATCCAGCTTCATCGAGAAGGTCCTTCTTCTGGGCTCCGATTTTCTGGCGGTCAATCTTGCCTTTCTGATTGCCTACTGGCTGGCCTTTGAGAGCGGCATCGGTGGGGCAAGGAGGTTCATTCCTTTAAGGGAGTACGTTGGACCAGCACTGGTGATCTTCTGTTACTGGCTGCTTCTGTTTCTTTTCTTCGGGCTTTATCGCCCCTGGAAGGCTCAATCGCGTCTTGATGAGTCAATAGCCATCGGTAAGGCGGTCACCTTTGGGGGATTGGTCCTGTTCTTTTCCACCTTTGACTTCTCCAATCCCTTTCCCAGGACCAGGATTGTGTTTTTCAGCTATTGGGCTTCGTTGATAGTTATGGTTGCCCTCGGAAGGGTTGTAATCCGGAGTTTCCAGCGCTATCTTCTGGTCCGCGGCATTGGCAGAAGGCGGGCGGTCATCGTGGGATGTGGGGAGAGAGGGGCAGAGCTGTTCGAACAGGTGAACAGTTTTCCAGCCCTTGGCTACGACGTGGTTGGATTCGTCTGTAAGGATGCAGAGGGGATAGGGTCGACTTTCAACGGTGCTCCGGTCTTCGGGGCGGTTCAGGAGCTTCCGCGTATCGTGAGTGATCAAGAGGTCGAAGATGTCCTCATCGCCCTTCCATCCAGTGCCCATGACCAGATCCTGGATATACTGTCCACTTGCAGCAGCCCTGGGGTCTGTTTCTATATCCTGCCCGATCTCTATGATATCGTCACGGGGCAGGCAAGGACAAACCAGATCTATGGTCTCCCTCTGATAGAGCTTTCGCCGGAGCTGATGCCGGCATGGGAGAGGAAGGTGAAACGCCTGATGGATGTGGTGGTATCGGTGATCGTCCTTGTTGGATTTGCACCATTGTGGCTGCTCGTGTCCCTCTTGATCAAGTTGGATTCCAAGGGGCCTGTCTTTTTCAACCAGGAGAGGATAGGAAAGGATGGAAGGCGTTTCATCATTCATAAGTTCCGGTCGATGGTGGTCGATGCAGAACGATCTACCGGTCCTGTGTGGGCGAGGAAGAACGATCCCAGGGTCACCCGTGTTGGCAGGCTCCTTCGAAGGCTGAGGATAGATGAGGTGCCTCAGTTCTGGAACGTACTGAGAGGGGAGATGAGCCTTGTGGGACCCAGGCCCGAGAGGCCGTTCTTTGTCGAAAGATTTAAGAGGGAGATTCCTCTTTACAGCCGCAGGCTCAGGGTCTCTCCGGGCCTCACCGGCTGGGCCCAGACAAAACATAGATATGACGGTACCTTGGACGGTATGGATGAGAAGATGGAGTATGAAACGCAAAAGCTCCGGTATGATCTCTGTTACATAGAGAACATGTCCCTCAGGATGGATATGAAGATTCTGCTGCGGACCGTCTGGGTGATCCTCAGAGGGAAGGGAGCCAGATAGCAGGTGTTTCATTCCGGCTCAGGTTTAACTCGAATGAGAAGGGATTTGAGCAGTTTCTGGAAGCTGGCGATTATTATAACAGCTATAGTGGCGGGCGTTATCGCATTTTTCAGATCCAATCTGACCTTCCGTGCACCGGTCAGCATCACAGTAGACAGGGTAGTGGAGACCGGAGGTGACAGTCTCGGCCTGCACACCGGTTACAAACTGGTTACGATCCATTTCAGGATGACGTGCAGGAAGGAGCTGCGTTTTCCTGTTGTGCCCGAATGTTTTACTGTGGTCGACTCTGAAGGGAAAAGCTACCGGCCCCTTGCCGGGTCATTGCTCTTCGTTGACAGGGGAAGGCGCTTTTCGCTGAAGAAAGGAGAGGATTTTACCAGCAGGCTCACCTTTCAGATGCCTGTCGGTGCAAAGCCTGATCGCCTGCGTTTTCGTAAGCCTGAGTAGAAGGGTGGTCGCTCCGTTCGCCGGACGGTTCCACGGCTCTGGTTTAAGGGCAGTCCATCCTATACTACGCCAAATGGCTAAGTCGGCAGCCGAGCCTGGATACGGTCATACAGTTGAGTAGCTCTCAGTCGCTGGGTGTAGTCTTAAACGATCGATGGGAAAGATGAAGCACAGTCCGGTTAATGTTGCAGTCATAGGGATTGGAAATATGGGGCGCCACCATGCGCGGGTGTACTCGGAGCTGGAGGATGCTAACCTGGTGGCAGTCTCCGATCTTAATAGCCAGGTCGGAGAGCAGATAGCGAGCAGATATGGTGTCGGGTTTTACCACGATTACAGGAAGATGATCGAGAGGGATGACATCGATGCCGTCTCCATCGCCGTGCCTACTTCTCTTCACACGGGTGTTGCTCTGGCCTGCATCGAGACCCGGAAGTCGATCCTGATTGAAAAGCCGATAGCTGATTCCCTCGAGGACGCCTGTACAATTGTCGAGGAGGCCGGGAAGAAGGGAGTGATCGTTGCTGTCGGGCACATAGAGAGGTTCAACCCGGCTGTGCTCAGGTTAAAGGAGGTTATTGAACAGGGGAGGCTTAACAGCGTAACCCTGGTTATTGCCAGACGGGTCGGGATGTTTCCACCACAGGTAAAAGATGCCAACGTCATCATCGATCTGGCCGTGCATGACATAGATGTCTGCAATTTCCTGCTGGGTAAAAGGCCCGGCAAGGTGTATGCAAGGGCTGGCAAGGCGCTGAACAGTAAAAGGGCTGATTTCGCCAGCATATTCCTGGACTATGATGGTACGGATGTCCTGGTCCAGGCCAACTGGATCACACCGGTGAAGATTCGGGAGCTCAACGTGACAGGGACAAGGGGGTATGCCGAGCTCAACTACATAACGCAGAAGCTGAAGGTTTACGAAAGCAATTATGAGAGGGGTTTCGACTTCTTCGGGGACTTTGTAGTGAAGTTCGGGGCGCCCGATGTGCAGGAGATAGATGTAATGAGAGAGGAACCCCTCAAAGTGGAGCTTGGACACTTCATCTCTTGCGTGAGACAGAACACGACTCCTCTGGTATCGGGCAAGGAAGGTATAGAAGCCCTGGAGATAGCCCTTGCAGCCGTTCGATCTTACAAATCAAACCAGATCGTTGAGCTCTGTATCGATCCGGATAAGAAGGTTTAGAAAACACAGTTCTCAGGTTGCGGAGGTCTCCTATGTCGGAAGAGGGAGAGACGATGAACAAAAAAGAGACAAAGATTGAGCATCTGTTCTGCACGGATGAGGCACACATCAGCAAGGAGTCGGTCATCCTCAGCAAGGAACCCAAGGTGATAAGAGTCCATGGAGAGGAGGTCAAGGGCTGGATCATTAAGATCGAGGTGCCGGCTACAGACGGGCTTGTACCGTTAACCTATACCCGGACAGAAGAAGTCGAGTAACTCTCTGTTGTTAGCGAGAGGAAGTTTAAAAGGATACTGTGGGAGTGTCTTAATAGAAGTCAGAATGATCACCTAAGGGTTACCCATCGAACAGGACGGTATTCATGCGAGAGCTGTTGGACATGTGGCGATACACGAAGATGGTGGTCCTTGTGGGATTGGCTGCTGGCCTTTATGCAGCCGTCCTGATCCCCTTTAAACCGATAACTATAATCCCCGGTTTTACTGAGATAAGACCAGCGGCTGTCCTGCCTGTGGTCTTCTCCCTTCTCTTCGGTCCGGCAGCAGCCTGGGGCTCTGCGTTTGGCAACATCATTGGTGACTTCTTCGGTACCCTTGGGTTAGGGAGTATCTTCGGGGCAATAGGGAATTTTCTGTACGGATATATCCCGTACAGACTCTGGCGGAGACTGTCAGCAGGCCAGCCGGTGATAAGGTCTGGGAGAGGGCTTCTCGTATATCTGCTCGCTGTTATTCCCGCATGTATAGCCTGTGGGGTCTTCATCGGATGGGGAGTTGACCTGCTGGGCCTGGTGCCTTTCGCAGCCCTGGCCAACATCATCCTGGTCAATAACCTGCTGGTGAGCCTTATCCTCGGGCCGATTCTCCTCTCGGTCCTCGTGCCCAGGGTGAAGAGGTGGGGCCTGGCCTATGGTGACATCATGGAGATGGAGCCTGTCTCATCTGTGAGATTAGGTGGCGTTGGCCATCTCCTGCTGTGGCTTGGTGTGATCGGAGGTCTGGCCGTCGGTAACGCCCTCTCTTTCTCCCTTCTGCCCGGACTGCTGAAGGGGGCGGTCGGCGTTGGAGTGGCCCCGTTCATAGCCCTGATCATAATCGGGGCCTTTCTGGTCTGATTCTTCCTTTTTTGCTTAAGCTTTCTTTACTTTTGGGATCTTGCCTTATGAAAAGGGCTGATTCACAAACCGAGTGATCTTTTATGGTTTCTATCCCAGGAGGTTCTGAGCCTGTAAAGGTGACCGGTCTGAGTTTCACGTACCGGGGGTCTGACGGGAAGGCACTTGATGGAATAAACTTCTCCCAGCGGCCGGGCGAGTTCGTTGCCATCATGGGGCCCACAGGTGCGGGTAAATCCACCTTCTGCCGATGTCTTAACGGTATCATCCCGAACCTTGTGAAAGGAGATCTTCAGGGTGAGATAAGGATCCTGGGCCATAACCTCAGGGGAAAGAGAGTTCAAGAGATCGCATGGGCAGTCGGACTGGTCTTTCAGGATTTTGAGTCGCAACTGTTCTCCACGAACGTCGAACTGGAGGTAGCCTTTGGCCCTGAGAATTTCTGTCTCCCCCGTGGCGAGATCGCGGAGCGGGTAGCCACCTCCCTGGCCATGGTCGGGCTGACGGGTTTGGGCCAAAGAGATCCCTCAACCCTTTCCGGTGGCGAAAAACAGAGGCTTGCGATCGCATCTGTACTTGCGATGCAACCCAGAGTGCTTGTGATGGATGAGCCCACGACTGACCTGGATCCTGTTGGCAAAAGAGAGGTGTTTGGAATAATAAAAGGGTTACGTAACAGGATCGATTGCATCGTAGTTGAACATGAGACAGAGGAGCTTCGATCCGCCGACAGGATAGTCATAATCAACGAGGGCAGGATCTTAGCGGAAGGAAGGCCATCGGAGATTTTTGCCAATTTGAAATTCTTAGAGGACAACGGGATCCGTCCCCTCCAGATAGGCGTGTTGATGAACCGCCTTGGAGTGGACGAGGAGGTTTTAACCTGGCAGCAGGCCGAAGAAGTGCTTAAGGACGAGGGCCGGATTTTTGATGAGGGAAGGTTTGAGATTCTGAAGGGAAAGGATCTGCCAGTCAGCGGTACTGGCGAGGTCATAATTGATGTGGGGGATCTCTATCACAGTTATGATGGTGCGAGTTGGGCCCTAAACGGTCTCTCTTTGAAGGTGAAGAAGGGAGAGTTCGTTGCGGTGGTCGGAGCCAATGGATGCGGAAAGACGACGCTTGTGAAACATTTTAATGGGCTATTAACCCCCACCAGAGGTAAAGTGGAGGTCCTCGGCAGGGACACGAGACGATGGCGGATTTCGGAGCTGGGCCGTAAGATAGGTTATGTCTTTCAGAATCCCGACCAGCAGATCTTTGCGGATACCCTCTGGGATGAAGTCTCCTTCGGGCCTAAGAATTTCGGCTTTTCTGACACTGAGATTGCCACACGGGTGAAGGAGACCTTGAAGTTGGTCGGCCTGGAGGGCTTGGAAGATGCAGATCCTTTCTCCCTCCCGCGAGGGGAACGACAGAAGCTGGCCATTGCATCGGTCCTCTCCTTCGGGCCGGAGGTTCTCATCCTCGATGAACCGACTACGGGGCTGGATTACTGCTCCCAGAGGTCTGTGTTAGAGCTTCTGAAGCGTCTGAACGAAGCCGGCCATACGATCATCATTGTGACCCATTCGATGTGGGTGGTGGCGGGCTATGCACGAAGGTGTGTGGTTATGAAGGAGGGTAGGATCATCTCTGATGGGACCACAAGGGAGGTCTTTAGTGATGAGGAACTCCTGGCCTCTGCTTCCATTGAGGTGCCGGAGATCGTGAAGCTGGGGAACAGGTTTGGAGGAGCTACCCTTTCGGTCAATGAGCTCTGTTTTTGTCTGGGGAGCTGAACCGTGTTTCTGTATCTGGAAAGGGATACCCCTCTACACACCCTTAATCCGGTCACGAAGATCATCGGGTTGGTCCTTCTCCTCATCCTCCCTTTGAGCACCACACACCCACTGGGCCTTCTGCCTTCGCTGGCGTTCGTTCTCTTTCTGCTCTACCTGGCAAAGGCCTTCAGAAACCTGAGGAGGATGTGGTGGTTTGTCCTTCTCTTAGGGGCGGTCAGCATTGTCCTTTGGTCTTTTTTCCGTCAGGGCCAGACTATCCTGTTCAGATTGGGTTTTCTTTCCGTATCCAGGGAGTCCGTCCTGTACGGCCTTGGGATGGGGATCAGGCTCAACGTCATGCTCATATCGGGCCTGGTGTTTCTCTCCTGTACAAAGGTGGAGGAGTTTACCCTTGGATTGCGCAAGTTGGGGCTACCCTTTTCTATGAGTTTTGCCCTCTCCCTGGCCTTCAGACTGGTTCCTCTCTTCTTCACCACAGCCTCAACCGTCCTTCAGGCGCAGAGGGCAAGGGGATTGGACCTGAAGAGAGGCAGTGTTATACAAAGGGTGAAGAAGTACGTCCCGCTTTTGATCCCTATCTTCGTCTACGCGGTCAGAAACACCGATCAACTGGCAATGGCGCTTGAGTCGAGGGGGTTTGGAGCCAGGAGGGAGAGGACCTATTACATTGAATATCAAATGAAGAAGATCGACCTTGCTGTGCTTCTCTTTCTGGGAGCGGCTGACGTTATCTCCTTCTGGCTGCTATGAGGTTCATTGTAGACGATATGCTGGGGAGACTGGCCAAGTGGCTGAGGATCCTTGGATATGACACATGTTATTGCCGGAGGATCTCCGATGCAGAGCTGTTGCGGAGGGCTGCCGCTGAGCACAGGATCATCCTGACCAGGGACACTCGTCTGATCGAAAGGATATTCTCGGGAAACTATCTACTGATCAAGAGCGAAGATCTACGAGGGCAGCTCAGGCAGGTGCTTGGGGAACTGAACCTTGATACAAGACGTTATCTCTTTAGCAGGTGTCTGGTGTGCAACCACCCGATATTACCGGTCGAGCCAGAGGAGGTCAGGGGAAGGGTGCCGTCCTATGTTTTTCAGACCCAGACGGAGTTTTCCACGTGTCCTGGATGCGAGAGGATATACTGGAAGGGCACTCATTATGAAAGGATCCTGGAGACATTAAAACAGATCGAGGGTGATCAAGATGAAGTGTAACAAATTGACAAAAGGTATGATTATCAACAGGGGGGAGGGCAGGGGATGCTTGCGGCGAAGGATTTCTATCTTCGTGCCTATGCTTGCCATCCTCTTTTCATCGCTGTTGCTTCCGTCCGTAGCCTTCGGGCAGGCTCATGTTGACGTTATAGAAGTTGACGGGATCATAAATCCGATATCGTCCCGTTTCATCAAGGAGGCGATCGAGAAGGCTACAGAGGATGGGGCGGAATGTCTTATAATTGAGCTGGACACCCCCGGTGGCCTGATGAAGTCTATGCGCAGCATAGTGAAGGAGATCCTCTCCTCTCCGGTTCCGATTGTGGTCTACGTGTCGCCAAGCGGGTCCAGGGCTGGTTCAGCAGGTGTCTTTGTGACCCTGGCGGCACACGTTGCGGCGATGGCCCCCGGCACCAACATTGGCGCTGCCCATCCCGTGACTATGGGAGGGGTACAGGACACCACCGGCACGATGGCACAGAAGATAACCAATGATGCGGTCGCTTATATCAAGACCATAGCCGAGAAGAGGGGCAGGAACGCCGATTGGGCAGAGAAGGCCGTGCGGGTGAGTGCCTCGATCACTGAGAAGGAGGCACTTGAGCTGCACGTCATAGATCTGATCTGCAAGGATATCCGGGGGCTCCTCGATCGTATAGACGGAAGGAAAGTTGACCTCCCTGGCGGCGTAAAGGTTCTGAAGACAGAGGGTGCCGAGGTGAGGAGGAGGGGGATGAGCTGGCGGTACAGGGTACTGGACAAGATCTCAGACCCGAACATAGCCTACATCCTTCTGTTGTTGGGGATTTATGGTCTCTTCTTTGAACTGGCCAATCCTGGCGCCATCCTTCCGGGGGTTGTCGGGGCGATCTTCCTTATCCTGGCCTTCTTTGCCTTCCAGACCCTTCCTATAAACTATGCAGGGCTGCTGTTGATCCTTCTGGCCATAGTCCTGTTCATAGCCGAGACCCAGATAACCAGCTATGGCCTCCTTTCTATAGGGGGAGCGGTCGCCATGATCCTTGGTTCGATGATGCTCTTCAACACCGGGGTCCCCTTTCTCAAGGTTTCGTGGAACATCATAGTGCCCGCCGTAGCAGCGACGGTAGCCTTCTTCCTGTTTGCCGTCGGTATGGGACTCCGTGCCCAGAGGAGAAAACCTGCCACAGGGGCTGAAGGGCTGGTCGGGACAACGGGCGTAGCCCTGACCAGGATAGCCCCGGAGGGCAAGGTTAGCATACATGGGGAGATCTGGCGGGCAAGGAGCGATGAAAAGATAAAGAAAGGAGAGGAAGTGGTGGTTGTCGGCGTCGAACATCTGAAACTGAGGGTCTCAAAGCCGAAGGATGAATCGTAAACCCTGGAACGTGCCGTAAATGAACCTGGATCTGAGAGATCCAACTTTCGTTGTTGATGAAAATCATGCGTAGAAAAAGGATAGTTTCGAAAGTTCTTCTCTATTTCCTGCCGGTGGGGGTCTCTCTCGCTCTCGTTCAATGTTCTTTTCGGAAACCCTCAGCTCCGAGCTGGGATACCCAGTTAACGATACCTTTGATCAACAGAGTTTACACCATTTCCGAGCTGATCGAAGACAGCGAGAACATCAAGGCCGATGCTCAAGGTCTGATCTCCCTCTCCTTTGAACTGGAGATGGACACCATCCGGGTTGAGGATAACCTGAAGATCTCCGGCGTTGAGGAGCATTTCTCATCGGAGATCGGAAAGTTCAACATCGAGCCTCCTGGCGGTGAAGAGGTGGATATCCTCTTTTCAAGGGTGTATCCCAGGGCGGTCCTGTACCACGGCGCCTACCGGTCAATTGAGCCCTTTCAATTCAGGAATGTGATGAAGGATGTCCCTCAATTTTCAAACTTCGTCTCCGCTGAACTGGAATCCGGAGGGATAGTACTTGACATAAGAAATGGTCTGCCAGTGCCGCTGGGAGGGGACGTCTCCATCGCTCTGCTCGGGACCGGTACCCGGGACACGATTAGCGTGGCTTCACTGGGGCAGGATCTGCTGCCAGGCAGAAGTAGATCTATAAAGTTAGATCTGGCCGGGAAGGTCCTGGGCAACAGGTTGAGCATAAGCCTTTCGGGTTCCTCCCCTGGCAGCAAGGGATCGAAGGTCTTTGTAGATGCGAACTCTTCTATCACGATTGCGGTCAATTTCACCGAGCTCACCGTCGTCAGCGCAACTGCTGTGGTTCCACAGCAGCATTTCAGCGATTGGGAGTCGTTTACACTTAGCGACACCATAATCATCACCGAGGCGGAGATTGAATCAGGAAGTCTGGGGATCGTGATCACTAACAACACCCCTTTAGATCTATCACCTGCAATCTCCTTCGATAACATTGTGAGCGATAACGGCAATATTCTGGAGATATTTGTGCCCGTTGGATCTGGTCAGGCGGCCCAATATTGGGTTGAGCTCGGCGATTACGCTCTGAAACCGGAGAGGATCTCGGGGAACACTTCGGCAATGAGATTCTCGTGGGAC
>DTYK01000128.1 GCA_012961925.1 Candidatus Latescibacterota bacterium | reverse complement strand
GTCGTTGATGAATCCGGACGTCTTGTCGGCCTCATTACAGTGAAGGATATCGAGAAAAAGATTAAATACCCGACAGCATCTCGTGATCCTCTTGGAAGACTTCGCGTCGGTGGGGCAGTGGCAGTTTTGCCCGAGGCAGAGGAGCGTGCTGCCGCCTTAATAGAGAAGGGCGTTGATGTCATAGTGATAGATACTGCTCACGGCCATTCCAGGAGCGTCGTTGAGACGGTCAAGCGGCTCAAAAAGGTCTATCCTGATACTGAACTGATAGCCGGTAATATAGCCACCTCCGAAGCTGCTGAGGACTTGATCAAGGCAGGAGCCGACGCCGTAAAGGTCGGTATCGGTCCGGGTTCTATCTGCACTACAAGGGTGATAGCAGGGGTAGGAGTTCCCCAAATAACAGCCATCTGGGAGTGTAGCCAGACCGCCGATAGGTATGGCATCCCGATCATCGCTGACGGGGGAATCCAGTATTCGGGTGATATAACAAAGGCGATTGCGGCCGGAGCAAGTTCTGTGATGATTGGGAACCTCTTCGCCGGGACAGAGGAGAGCCCCGGTGACACCGTGATCTATCAGGGGAGAACCTTCAAGGTCTATCGGGGGATGGGTGCCCTCACCGCCCTGGCTGAGGGGGGTAAAGACCGCTACTTCCAGGAAGGTCACGACGAAAGAAAACTCGTCCCAGAGGGGGTGGAGGGAAGGGTGCCCTATAAGGGTCCACTGACAGTCTACGTGTACCAGCTTATGGGCGGAGTAAAAGCGGGCATGGGTTATTGCGGTGTAGGGACTATCGAGGAGCTGAGGACCAAGACAAGGTTTATAAGGATCACCCAGGCAGGACTGAAAGAGAGCCATCCTCACGACGTGGTGATAACCAATGAAGCTCCGAACTACAAAATTAACTTCGGATAACCCCCCGGAGACAATCTCCCACTGCTGCGAGCTTCGAGCCCCCCGGCTGAGGAAGAACACCCTGTAGAAAAGCTTATTACATAATAGCGATATAGCGGTTTTTCGGAGACCTTGCAAATCCCTATTGACAAAAGAGCCATATTTTAGTATATTATAAACCGTTACAGTCGAAGGGGGGTGACAGTAGTCTATGCAGCTCCGTCTTCTTGATAGTTCTGGTTTATGACTTCCTGTAGAAGACGAAAGTTCCAGACATGAGCTGAACTTTGTGTAAAAGATGAGGGTGCGGTCAGTCCAAGAGCGGGTTAAATAGGTATAATTTTAGCGTAAGGGAGAAACCGGACGTAGTTATCGTTTCCATAGGTAACAGGAAAGGAGGCTGCGATGGTTAAGAACATAAAACCTTTAGCTGATCGTGTGTTGGTTAAGCGTCTGGAGGAAGAGGAAGAGAAGGTAGGGGGTATCATAATTCCGGATACGGCCAAAAAGAAACCGCAGAAAGGCGAAGTGATCGCTGTCGGACCGGGCGAGCTTGACGAAGAGGGCAAAAGGATCCCGATGTCCCTCAAAAAAGGTGACAAGGTCCTCTTTGGCGAGTATGCTGGGACCGAAATTACAATTGACGACGAAGAATATGTCTTCATGAAAGAGGATGACATTTTAGCTGTGATAGAGGGATAGGTGATAAAAAATGGCGAAGAAGCTGCTGTTCGGTGCGGAGGCAAGGGAAGAACTGCTAAACGGTGTTAATACCATGGCTAACGCCGTCAGGGTAACGCTGGGCCCGAGGGGAAGGACAGTGCTCCTTGATAAGAAATTCGGGGCCCCAACAGTTACAAATGACGGCGTAACGGTTGCGAAGGAGATTGAGCTGGAGAATCGGGAGGAGAACATCGGTGCCCAACTGCTCAAAGAGGTGGCCTCCAAGACCAGTGATGTGGCTGGCGATGGGACAACGACAGCGGCTATTCTGGCCCAGGCAATCTTCCAGGAAGGCCTTAAGAACGTTGCTTCCGGGGCCAATCCGATGGCTTTGAAGCGGGGCATCGATAAGGCAGTTAAGGCGGTGGTGGAGGAGATAAAGAGACAGAGCAAACCCCTGAAGACCCATGAGGAGACCGTACAGATCGCAACGGTATCGGCAAATAACGACAGGATCATCGGCGATCTGTTGGCTGAGGCCATGGAGAAGGTCGGCAGAGATGGAGCTATAACTGTGGAGGAGGCCAAAGGTATTGAGACCACCCTCGAGGTAGTGGAAGGGATGCAGTTCGACCGTGGCTACCTCTCCCCCTATTTCATCACCAATCCCAACACAATGGAAGCCGAATTAGAGGAACCCTATATCCTGATCCATGAGAAGAAGATCAGCACCATGAAGGATCTTCTGCCTCTCCTGGAAAAAGTAGCAGGTGAAGGAAAGTCCCTTCTTGTGATCGCTGAGGACGTCGAGGGGGAAGCCCTGGCCACCCTTGTGGTAAATAAGGCCCGGGGCTCCCTGAAGTGTGCTGCAGTTAAGGCTCCGGGTTATGGCGACCGTAGAAAGGCTATGCTGGGTGACATAGCCGTACTTACGGGCGGCAAGGTTATATCAGAAGACCTCGGTGTCAAGCTGGAGAATGTGAGCACGGACGACCTGGGAGGGGCAAGAAGGGTGACCATTGGGAAAGAGGAGACAACCATTATCCATGGGAAGGGGAGGTCTGAAGACATCCAGGGAAGGATCAAATCGATCAAGAGAGAGATCGAGGAGACAACCTCAGACTATGACCGGGAGAAGCTGGAAGAGAGACTGGCGAAGCTGGCTGGCGGTGTGGCTGTGATTAATCTTGGCGCCGCTACCGAAGTTGAGATGAAGGAGAAAAAGGCCAGGGCTGAAGATGCCCTCTCAGCTACCCGGGCGGCTGTAGAAGAAGGCATTGTGCCGGGAGGTGGTGTAGCCCTCCTTAGAGCAGTTGCCGCCTTAGATAAGTTGGAACTTGAAGGGGACGAGAGGGTCGGGGCGAATATCGTTAGAAGGGCCCTCGAGGAACCCATGCGCCAGATAGCGATCAATTCAGGGCAAGAAGGATCGATCGTTGTGGGAAAAGTGAAGGCTGAGAAGGGCAACGTAGGCTTTGATGCAAATACGGAGACATATGTTGACATGATTAAGGCGGGGATTATCGATCCGACAAAAGTGGTCAGATGTGCCCTGGAAAATGCCGCCAGCATAGCCGGACTCATGATAACCACAGAGGCTATCATCTCCGAGATCCCCAAGAAGGAGAAGGCACCTCCCATGCCACCTGAGTATGAATATTAAAAGTGGGATACCGAAAGACGAGAGGCAATGACAAAAGTAGGTAGCGCCTCTCGTTTTCTGTCTAAAAACTCCCATCATTTTTAGACACTGAAGGAGACTATGAGCATCTATTCTTTACCCTCAATAATCGCCTTTGCACTCAACGTCGCGTTAGGGTTAATTGTTCTCTCCAGCAATCCGAAGAGGACCCCTAACAGACTCTTTGCTCTTTTTGCATTCTCCTTTGCCACCTGGAACATCGGTGAATTCACAATTATCAACAGTTCCAGTGAGACGATGACCCTTTTCGGTGCCAGGGTCCTGTTGACCGGGCTCTTCATGTTCCCGGTCTTTTTTCTCCATTTTACGTATATCTTCCCGCGCAGATTCTCTGCTCTATTAGACCACCTACGAAACAGAGTCATATTTTACGCCATCCCGATTGCGGTCTTGGTGCTATCATTAACCCTTCTCCAGGTAAAGGTGAGCCCAAAGGGGTGGAGCAACCTCTTCTACCACAGCTTCCGTCCTCTTCAGCCCCCATCATTTTATATACCGTATCTGGTACTTGCCTTCTTCCTTGCCCTCTATATCTCCTGGGGAGTGAGGAATCTGTTTGTATCCCTTAAGACCACCACGCTGGCCAGAGAGAGGCTACAAATAAAGTACCTCATCTTCGGTGTTACGTCAATGATCATCGCTGGAGTTGCCGTTGACCTTGCCAACTACTCTCTGAAATTGGGCCTTCCGCTTTTCTCCCTGTCCAGCCTCTACACCATCCTTTTAAGCCTCTTTTTTGCCATCGCAGTTATCAGATACAGGCTCCTGGATATCCACATCCTGATAAGGAGTGGCATCCTGTATTCTTCCCTTTCGGCACTGATGATGGTCATATACGTATTGATTATCAAAAACCTCGGTGACCTTATTGGAGGTGCCACTCGATCCCGTTCCGTATTAACCGAAAGTCTGTTTATAATATTACTGGTCTTACTATTCCAGCCGCTAAAGAACAAAGTGGAGATGCTGATAGATCGGCTTTTCTATCGGGGTAAGTATGAGTACCAGAAGAAATTCATGGATTTCAGCGAAGCGTTGATAGATATCGCCAATCTACATGAACTCCTCAGGGGTATAGTGAACTTCGTGATCCAAACGTTGCATACACAGAGAGCCGCTTTATTGCTACGGGATCAAGGCCTGAACAGCTTCGTCCCCGGATACGGGGAGAATATTCCCGAAGAGATAGGGGTCGATGTGGACTCCCATCTTGCTAAGAGTCTGAGGCTGTCGAAAAGGCCTATGGAGTACGACGACATCAGGGAGAGGATGGGAGCCGACTCTCCAGATGTGAAGCTTCTCAAGAGGATAAGAGCATCTATGGTTGTCCCGATGATGGTCAAGGATGAGCTTATTGCCATATTTGTCCTGGGTGAAAAGTCGTTAAAGAAGAGGTGGACCGTTGAAGAGATTAACCTCCTGACTATCCTCTCAAATCAGGCCTCCATTGCCATCTCCCGTGCCTTGATGTATGAGGAAGTCAAGGCCAAGGAGAGGGAATTAATGAGATCAGAGAAACTGGCAGCACTGGGTGAACTTTCAGCCGGCATTGCCCATGAGGTTAGAAATCCTCTGGGGATCATATCGGGTTCAGCCGAGACCTTGAAGAAGAAGATCGATGTAAAGACGAGAGATGAATTGATCCAGTTCATAATAGACGAGACCAGACGACTTGATGGGCTGTTAAGCAATTTTCTTGATTTCGCAAGGCCAAGACGACCAAACTTACAGCGCTGTAATCTGCTGGAGATTGCTGAGGATAGCGTAGCTCTGATCTCCAAAAGAGCAAGAGACCAAGGAGTCACTGTAGAAAAAGATTACGACAGGAACCTCCCCCCCCTACTACTTGATCCGGTACAGATAAAGCAAGTACTTATTAACCTCGAATTGAATGCCCTCGAAGCCATGAAGTACAACAACGAAGGCACACTCGGGATCGGGGTGAAGAAAGGCAACGGCAGAGTCACCATTAAAGTCTCCGATACTGGCAAAGGTGTATCTCCTGAAATCCAGCAAAAAATATACGATCCTTTCTTTACCACCAAGGAAAACGGCATCGGCCTGGGCCTGTCCATTGTTCACCGGATCGTAGAGAGTTATGGAGGGACTATATCCCTCTCCAGCGAAGAAGGAAAAGGGACCACCTTCTTCGTAACCCTCCCGTTGAAAAACCAACGATGAAAAGGAAAAGAATACTGGTTGTTGACGATGAGGAGAAGATGCGAAGACTCCTCCAGATAAATTTGAGCAACGACTATGAGGTCTTGCTCGCCGGCGATGGCCAGGAGGCCCTGAACCTCCTCAAAGAAAACGATATTGACCTCATCCTCACAGATCTCAAGATGCCCAAAAAAGATGGAATAGAGCTCCTCAGAGATGCCAAATCCATCAACTCTAACCTCCCGGTAGTCCTGATGACGGCCTATGGAACTGTGGAGACAGCCGTAACTGCTATGAAAGAGGGTGCCTATGACTATGTCCTTAAGCCTGTAAAGATGGATGAGATAGAGGTTACCATTGAAAAGGCGCTCTCCTATGCCGGTCTGACCGAGGAAAACAGGGCCCTGAAAAGGCAATTGAGGGATACTTATGGAACCTCCAGTATCATAACAACTGATCCACAGATGAAAGAGATACTCAACCTGGTTAACCAGATAGCGGATACCGACGCAACAGTTCTAATCCAGGGCGAGAGCGGTACAGGCAAGGAGTTGATTGCTCGGACGATCCATTTTCAGAGCAACCGCTGTAACAGGCCTCTCATCTCCATCAGTTGTGGTGCGATCCCGGCCGGCCTTCTGGAAAGCGAACTCTTTGGACACGAAAAGGGTGCCTTTACAGGCGCACATAAAGATAAGAAGGGAAGGTTTGAACTGGCCGATACAGGGACCCTTCTTCTCGATGAGATAGGTGAGATGCCAAGAGACTTACAGGTCAAAATACTACGGGTCCTTGAGGAACGAAAATTTATGCGGGTCGGCGGAACCAGGGAGATCGAAGTGGACGTAAGGATCATAGCCGCCACTAACAAGGATCTTGAGAAGGCGGTAGCCTCCGGGGAGTTCCGTAAGGATCTCTATTATCGGCTTAATGTCATCCCCATCAATCTGCCTCCCCTTCGGGAACGAAAAGACGACATCCCGCTGCTGGTCTCTCACTTTATCCACAAGCACAAGGATATCGTAAAGGGAAAGGTAAACAACATCTCGGAGGAGGCGATTGAGGTGTTGAAGGACTATCACTGGCCAGGAAACGTCAGAGAACTTGAAAACTGTATAATGCACGCTATGATTCTGACAAAGGACGGAACCATAAGCGCCGACCATCTCCCTGAACCTCTCAAAAGAAGCCTTATGACCCAGAAACTCCCCAAGGATCGTCGGGGGCTTGTGCAGATGAAGAAGGTAGCCCGGCAGGAAGCGGCTGGCAGAATAGAAAAGGAGTTTCTCGTCCAGG
>DTYK01000127.1 GCA_012961925.1 Candidatus Latescibacterota bacterium | reverse complement strand
GGTCCGCAATTGCCACATACATCGTCCTCAATTTCATCGGCCCGACAGACGCGGAGTACCTGAGCACCTTGATCATGGCCCCCCTTATACTCATCTTCGGTGAGATCCTGCCCAAAACTTTCTTCTACCACCGGGCTGACAGCCTTGCACCATGGGTAGCAATACCTCTGCGAATTTCGTCCACCCTACTGGCGCCCATAGTCTTCGTCACAGCACGGCCTGCAGCCTTTCTTCTGAGGCTTTTGGGCAAGGAAACAACCAACATCGGCTCCTTCATAAGTAAGGAGGAACTGCGGATGCTGATAGGAGAAGGAGAAAGGGAGGGATCGGTTGAGGTTCGTGAGGGAGATATGATCCGCAGAATATTCGATTTCAAAGGGACTCTGGTGAGAGAGATTATGACCCCCATGGAGAAGGCCGTCTGTTTAAACGTGAACTCCTCAATCGAACAGGCCGTGTCGGTTGTTATCCATAGCGGCCACTCAAGGATTCCAGTCTATCGTGGTGAACGGTCCAATATCATCGGGCTTGTGAGGGCCTTTGACCTTCTTGATACCAAGCCAAATGTCCCCCTGGAATCGCTGATGAGACCTGTGTATGTAGTGAAGGAGACAATGGTTATTGAGGAGCTGCTCACCAGCATGCAGAGAACCCAGCAGCATCTGGCAATAGTGGTGGATGAGAAGGATCATCCATCCGGCCTGGTGACGTTAGAGGATATCATAGAGGAGATCGTAGGGGAAATAGAGGACGAGTTTGACAGTGCTGCACATCATCGGCAACGCTGATAGGACTTTAAGGGAGGTGTACTGACAGATTGGATATAGAGTTCAACATACTGGCCGTAAGCCGGGACGAACAGGTAAAAGGGACAATTCTCGAAAGCCTGGAAGGTGACATGCGCCGGGTGGAGGTGGTCTCTGAGGCAAGCGATGCAATTGAACGGTTGGAAAGGGATGGGGTGGACCTGGTTATCGCCGACTCCTCTGTTTCAGAAGCAGAACTTGCCAAGCTCGCCGAACGCCTCCAAGAGGGCTGGTATAGAAAGAGATTGGTGGCACTGCTCGATCGAGGTTCCATCCAGCCTGTGGCGACCAGGGTGGATACCTTCCTTGAAAAACCCATAAACATTACGGAACTGAGGGAGATCGTGGAAAGAGCACAGCAAAGGAAGAAGGTACACATCGAGTCCCAAATGGTGGGTAGATCAGAACAGATGGAGCAGATCATTGAGACAATCATCCAGATCGCGCCTACAGATGTAGCTGTGCTTATCACAGGAGAGAGCGGGACAGGAAAAGAACTGATAGCGCGAGCGATTCACGATAACAGCCCTCGGAGGTTCCGGCCCTTCCTTGCGGTCAACTGCGGCGCCCTCGCAGAGGGTATCCTGGAAAGTGAACTGTTCGGTCATGAGAAAGGTGCTTTTACCGGGGCCGTTGCCAGGCGAAAGGGTGTCTTCGAACTGGCCCATGGCGGTACTATCTTCCTTGATGAAATAGGCGAGATGTCCTTGGCCACACAGGTGAAGTTCCTGCGGGTCCTCGAACACATGGATTTCATGAGGGTCGGCGGAGCAGAGGCCATTAAGGTTGATGTCAGGATAATTGCTGCAACAAACAGGGACCTGACCGAAGCTGTCACCAGAGGTGAACTACGTAGGGACCTTTATTACAGACTCAAGGTATTCGAAATATATGTCCCTCCACTCAGGGAGAGGAGGGAGGATATACCATTGCTGATAGAAGCCTTTGTAAAGAAGTACTGCGAGGAACATAATGTCCAATTCCCGGGGCTCTCAAAAGATGCGATTGAAATTCTGAAACGCTATTCATGGCCTGGAAATGTGAGGGAGTTAAAGAACCTCATCGAAAGTATGATCGTCCTCTCCCCAAAATCACCGATAAAGGCCGCCGACATCCCGAAATACCTGGATGAATCTGTGGAATTTGACCGTAACCTGCCGGTCAGGCTACATAAAACTCCCGATCAGTCAGAAAGGGAGATAATTTATCGCACCTTGCTGGCGTTGAGGGAGGACATAGCAGAGATGAAGAAGTTTCTCTTAGAGGGGCGCGGGATTCCAAGACCAATCCCTGTGAATCCCTATGAATCCCCGCCTTTTACAGAGGAGGTTGAGGAGGAGGCGGAAAAGGTTGAAGATTCGGTTGCGGAGGCCGAAGTTGATCGAAAAACAATAAAAGAGATGGAACGCGAGATGATCAGAAAGGCCCTTGAAGAGACTGGAGGAAATAGAAGAAGAGCAGCAAGAATGTTAGGAATAGGCGAGAGAACACTTTATCGGAAGATCAAAAGGTACGGGCTGTAGCCCGTTTTTGATGCAACAACAGAGCCCAAGCTTTACACCTTTTACCTTTTACTTTCCTCAGGAGGTAATAAATGGCGGATATCACCAGTATGAGCTCAATCAATGAGGAACCATGGAGGATATTTCGTATAATGGCCGAGTTCGTTGATGGTTTTGAGGTGCTATCAAAGGTTGGACCAGCAGTTTCAATCTTCGGATCATCTAAGATGAGCAGAGATGATATCTACTACAAGGTAACAGAGCGAATTGCCGCCCTACTTGTGAAGGCAAACTACGCCGTGATAACAGGGGGTGGCCCTGGTATTATGGAGGCGGCTAATAAAGGCGCAATGGAGGCCGGTGGCGAGTCCATAGGCCTGAACATCCTCATCCCAGCTCAACAGAAGCCCAATCCCTTTATAAAGACCTTACTTGAGTTCAGATATTTCTTCGCCCGGAAGGTCATGTTTGTCAAATACGCCAAGGCATTCATCATAATGCCTGGGGGCTTCGGAACTATGGACGAACTCTTTGAGGCCCTCACCCTCGTCCAGACCGGGAGAATACAGCCCTTCCCGATAATTCTGGTCGGGAAGGATTACTGGAAAGGCCTGATAGACTGGCTGAAAGGGTACACGCTTAAGAACGGATATATCCTGGAAGAGGATCTGGATATCTTCACCGTGATCGATGAACCGGAAAAGGTGGTGGAGGCAATAGAAGAGTTTCACAACAGATAGGATCGGACCGACGGCGGGTTGGAGTGGCCTTCATTTCATATAGTTCGTCTCCACCTTCTCAAATGCCCCAACTGTATCCTCAACAGACCTCAGATCCATATTGAAGGTCTCCGGATCGATGTCAGCAAAGATGGGTACAGCATTTTGATAGAGGACCGGGATGATCGTTCCCTGATCGGTTATCGGTGTGGTGATAACCTCATCGCCGGGCTCCGGGTCCAGGGCCGCCACGGCAAGATGGACGGCTGCAGTTCCAGAAGTACACCCCTGTCCGTATCCGACACCATGAAATCGAGCCATCTCCTGTTCAAAGGCCTCGGTATGGGGGGCCGGAATATCTTCTCAACCTCTCCCAGAGGATCCCGGTGACGACTTCCAGTTCCTCCTCCCCGATCTGAACCCTCGGAGGAAACGGTTTCGTACGGACAGGCTCTCCCCAAAATAGCAAGCCTTCCCGCCATTTCCCACCCCCTCAATTCGCTGTTAATAGACGGTTGTGGCACCACGGGAGCTACTGAGCACCGAGAGGAAACATGCCGGAGACTCGTCACTTCATCTTCACTACGATATCTCCAATGATGTTCGCCGCCTCGTCACCACGATCTGCCGAGTTGCTCAGGTGTCTGTAAATCTCCCGCATCTTGAACATATAGGCCACATCCTCACCTTTGACCAGATCCTTAAGGGCATCATGGTACAGGTATTCCATCCGGTTCTCCAGATCCTTGGCACGCACCGAGTGCTCAGCAGCGATGTTCGGATGATCCTTCAGATGGAACACGGCCTGGTTAATCTCCCTGGCGGCCCTTGTCAACGTCGCCACCATCTTTCTGAGGTGTTCGTTCGCCCTGAGTTCATAGACCTCCATCTCATCCACTGTGCTCCGGCTATAATCGAGGATGTCATCGATGGCACGGGAAAGGGCGAAGATATCCTCCCTCTCTATAGGGGTGATGAACGTCTGGTTAAGCTCGTCGATCAGGATCCGCCTGAGCTCGTCGGCCTCACGCTCTATATCCCTGACACGCTGGCCGCTCTCGGGCCTCTCATCCAGTATGAACTGCTCCAGGGCCTCCACGCCCTGTAAGGTCTTCTGGGACTGTGCCAGGAGCATGGCGAAGAAGTCCCGCCCCTTAGGGAAAAACCACCGCAATAACTTCATGTCAACCTTACCTGTTGATAAACAAATACTTCAATATATAGAAACAACCAATAGAAAGTCCTGCTGAGGCGGGCATGGTGAACAGCCAGGCCTGAATGATCTGCCCCATGACCGTCCACCGGACAGCGCTGGCCCTCTGAGCGGCCCCTACCCCCATAACGGTTGAGCTCACCACCTGTGTGGTGCTCACAGGGCCTCCAAGGAGAGCAGCGCCGGCTATAACCGCTGAAGAAGCGGCTTGGGAGGTGAACGAGTGAACGGGCTTCAGCCGGAAGATCCGGGTTCCCACTGTCCTGATAATCCGCCAGCCCCCTGTGGAGAGCCCCAGGGCGATCGCAGCGGCACAGCCCACGACCACCCAGCCCGGGACAACAAACACCTCCGTCCTCCCGATAACCATAAGGACCAGCGTGATCACACCCATCGCCTTCTGGGCATCATTCGTGCCATGACTTGCTGCAAGAAAGCCCGTGCTGAGCACCTGAAGTCCCTTGAACAACTTACCTATCTTCGGAGGAAAATTCTGAAATAGAGCGATAACTATCACCATTGCTACATACCCGATAAACAGGCCCACAACCGGGGATAGAAAAAGGGGTAGCGCCACCTTCCATATCAATCCAGCCCAGTTAACAACACCAAAACCATGGGCCACCACTCCTGCGCCAACCAACCCCCCTACTAAGGCATGGGACGAACTGGTCGGTAATCCGGCCCACCAGGTGATCACATCCCAGAGGACAGCACCCATAAGGGCAGAGAGGAGGAGAAGAACCGAAATCGCCGCTTGTTCCGGATATAGGCCAGAAGGTCTGATTATACCTGTCCCAACTGTAACTGCCACCGCCGAACCAAAGACCAGAGGACCTATAAACTCCCCTAAAACCCCTACCAGCAACGCCTTTTTTGGAGACATTGATCGTGAGGCAATCACGGTGGCGACCACATTACATCCATCGTGAAAACCATTGACAAAGGCGTAGAGAAAACCAAAAGAGATAGCAGCTATGACAAGACCAGACCACATTATACCCCTTCTTCCGGCCATCATGACCCATGGTCATATACGCCCGGTCAGCTTGGACGCTAAGACCATGATATCCCCTGCAAAATGAGTCGAGTCAATCGTCTGGCGCAGACAACTGTACGGTAAAACTTTACATTTTCCGTTTTTGCAATTTGGAGTGAAGCCACGTCGGTTTGAGGCAAAGCTTCGCTAGTGCTTAACATAAAAGGCCGTTGAGGTTCCACCCTGTCCCAACGGTCATAGTAAAAAACCTCCGAGGCCATCTACCATGACCCCGGAGGGGAACCCACATACCACATTAAAAAGAGGCTCTCATCCCTTGTCTTTCTCCTCCTCTGCTTTCTCCTGTGTCTCTTCCGCCTTCTTAGGCTCTTCCTTTTTGGGCTCCTCTGCCTTCTTCTCCTCCTTCTCCTCAGTTTCTTTCGGCCTTTCTTCCTCTACCTTTTTCTCCTCTTCCTCTTCTTCTTTCCGCTCCAGGAGATTTTCATCATCCTTCTTTTTCCTGAGAATCAGGTAGGTGAGCGTCTGCCCGGCGTTCCAGATCGCTAAGGAATATGAGAAGACGAAGCCAATAATCAGAACAAGCATTACGCCCGCAATAACGCCTGACACCAGAACTGTCCCACCTGTGCCGGACACTTCAGCGAAGTTGGGCACAAGGACCTTTATATATGGGATCTTCCCCACCAATGACTTGAACCATCCCCAGGTTGGAGTATAACCGATCGCCACTTTGGAAAGTTCGGGTAGCTTGGTGCCCATGGTCAGGCCGCAGAACCAGCTTATCAATGAGAGCCCGTTGACGGTGAAGATGGCAAGGATATATGTGCCAAGCCCGATGATACCAGCGAGAAGACCTTCATAGACAACAAACCTCCAGGGCTGACTCCAGATAGACGAGAAGACCTGGGTAATTGTCTCCACCGTATCTTCTCCTGTCGTACCCACAATAGCCGGCGACAGGATAAGGGAGACGAAAAGGACAAGTCCGAGGAAGACGGTAAAGAAAGCAGCGAAGAATATCGGGAGCGAGAAGACCGAAAACCCGATCTCCCCCACATACGGGATGCGGCCGAGAAGACCGACTATGACCCCTGATACCAGGAAGAAAACCACTATCCCCAGAATACCAAGAGGAGAGAAGACGACGGCCTTCCACTTCTTCGCCACAAATTTCTTTGCGTCACCTGCGGAGTAGAAATCGTCACCCTTCAATTGCTGATAGGTGATCTTGCTGACCGCCGCTGAGGTCAGGAGTAACACCACCAGAGCGAAGAGGATGCCGATGGCGTAGATAACCCAGCTATACCAGCGAAACTGGTCTACCATGGCAAGGGGAAAGAGACGGTAAGCGCGCCATATAGATCCAAGGCCCAGTCCGCTGGCAAGAAGGGCTACGTACGTCAATACGGCACATCCGACATAGGCCACCAGGATCCCCAGAAAGCAAAGCCCCATCTTCTTCCCGCTCAACCCCAGCCGGGCAGCTCTAAACAGATCGCGGAAGTCAAAGTAGAGCTTCGTCACCTTGATCCTCCTTTCATAAAGGGTTAACAATTTTTGGGCTTTTGAAATATATCAATTTGACCTCCTTATGTCAACACCTTTTTTCATTCAGCGCCGTATGAGCTGCTGCCAACCTTGCAATAGGCACCCTGAAGGGTGAGCAGCTCACATAGTTCAGTCCAACTTTATGGCAGAACTCAATAGACTTAGGATCGCCACCGTGTTCCCCGCAGATGCCAATCTCAAGATCGGGATTGCTCTGCCGCCCGGCTTTCACTGCCATTTCAATCAAAAGTCCAACTCCATCTATGTCTATCGTCTGGAACGGATTTTCGGATAGGATCCCTTCCTCAATATATTTCATAAGAAACTTGGCTTCTGCATCATCACGGGATACACCAAAAGTAGTCTGCGTCAGATCATTCGTACCGAAGGAGAAGAAGTCAGCCACCGAGCCTATCTCTCCAGCAGTGAGTGCGGCCCGTGGGATCTCGATCATTGTACCAAACTTATAATCAACCTCAATCCTCTGCTCCTCCATCACCTGTCTGGCTACCTTTTCAAGCTGCTGGCGAACAGCTTTCAGCTCATTCACGTGCCCCACAAGCGGGATCATGATTTCAGGGTGTACATCAATGCCATCCCTTTTCGCTTCACATGCCGCTTCAATAATAGCCCGCACCTGCATCTCATTGATCTCCGGCATTATCAGACCAAGTCTACATCCACGGAGTCCTAACATAGGATTTTGCTCCCGCATCCCTTCAACGGCCGCAAGCATCTTCTCCTTTTCAACCAACTCTTCAGACCCGGGCGATTTGATACGCATCTGGGTCACCTGGATCAAAAGCTCATCGTGATCCGGGAGGAACTCATGCAAAGGTGGATCGATGAGACGGATGATAACTGGGAGTCCACTCATCACCCTGAATATGCCTTTGAAGTCCTCTCGTTGCAGGGGCAAAAGCTTCGCAAGGACCGCTCTGCGTTGTTCTGGGTCTCTGCTGAGGATCATCTCTTGCACGATCGGCAATCGTTCCTGTTCCATGAACATATGCTCCGTCCGGCATAGACCGATCCCCTCGGCCCCAAACTCGCGGGCACGGGCAGCGTCACGGGGGTAATCGGCATTAGCCCAGACACCGAGCCGCTTCACCTGATCAGCCCATGACAGAAGTTTACTGAGCTCCGGGGTCATCTGGGGGTCGATCATCGGTACCTCGCCCAAAAATACCCTCCCGGTTGTACCATCGATACTTATCACATCCCCTTCTTTAACAACAATGTCACCGACAGTAAAACGCTTCGCCTTCAGGTCGATAGAGATCC
>DTYK01000126.1 GCA_012961925.1 Candidatus Latescibacterota bacterium | reverse complement strand
TCCATGATTCTGCTGGTGGGGCCACCTGGCGTGGGCAAGACTTCTATCGGGAAATCCGTGGCTCAGGCTATGAATCGCAAGTTCTATCGCTTCTCCGTGGGCGGGATGCGTGACGAGGCGGAAGTCAAGGGTCACCGCCGCACCTATGTTGGCGCCATGCCTGGCAAGTTTATCCAGGCGATGAAAATCGTCGGCACCCAAAACCCGGTGATCATGCTGGATGAGATCGACAAGATCGGCGCTGACTTCCGAGGTGATCCTGCAGCAGCGCTTCTTGAAGTACTCGATCCGGAACAAAATTATAGCTTTTCAGACCACTACCTTGACCTCCCTTTCGACCTCTCCAAGGTGATGTTCATCACCACAGCCAATATCCTTGATACAATTCCTTCGGCACTATTAGATCGCATGGAGGTGCTTGAGCTGCCGGGATATACAGAGGAGGAAAAGATCCAGATAGCCAAACAATACCTGATTCCCCGTCAACTCGAGGCCCATGGGATCACAGATAGGCATGTCACCTTCAAAGATGATGCCCTGAGAGGGATAATCCGGGATTATACCAGGGAGGCGGGACTGAGAAACCTTGAGAGGGAGATAGCCACCATATGTCGTAGGGTGGCAAGGGACGTGGCTGAGAGACAAAAGTCGGCACGGGTTATAAAAAGGCAAGATCTCCAAAACTTCCTTGGCCCGGTGAAGTACGTCTCAGAAGTGGCAGAAAGGACTGCTGTACCGGGTGTGGCTATGGGGGTAGCATGGACCCCAACCGGGGGAGAGATCTTCTTCATAGAGTCCACTATCATGAAAGGCAAGGGACAATTGATCCTCACAGGAAGGCTTGGCGACGTGATGAAAGAATCTGCACAGGCTGCCCTCAGCTATATACGTTCCCGGGCAAAGCAACTCGGCATAGAGGAGGATTTCTTAAATGGACACGATATACACATCCATGTGCCCGCAGGGTCTATTCCAAAGGATGGCCCCTCAGCAGGGATCACCATTGCCACATCGTTGGTCTCCCTTCTCACAGGTAAACCCACCCGACCAGATATGGCGATGACCGGAGAGATAACTCTGCGGGGTAAGGTGTTACCTGTCGGGGGCATTAAAGAGAAGGTCCTGGCAGCGAAACGGGCAGGGATAAAGAGGGTAATACTACCAAAACAGAACCAGAAGGATATGGAAGAGATACCTGAGACGGCACGATCCGAAATGGAATTCCTGTTTGTAGAGCAGATCGATCGGGTCTTCAACCTCTGCCTGGGAGATAAGAAGAATAGCGGATAGGAAAATTCTGGAGAGCTTTATCCAGAACGGGCCAGGAAAAAAGACCCTTACCGACCCCGGCAGCCCGCGAGCACATCTGGACATCTGTGCGCCAAGGAACCTGGTCAAGTCCAAAAAGTTCGGCATGTTCGGAAAGGAGGAAATTTTTTCCTTTGACTTCGGCCTTTTAAAAAGGTGTTAGACGAAGTTCTACTATGACTCTATTATGTCCGAGTGCCGCTTACCAGGAACGTCGCCCACCACCTGGTCTTCCTCTATCTCGACGGCCTTCGGAACGGGGGCGAGCCTCATTAACGTTAAGCGGCTGTCCCTTCAATTCCTTGCCATTCAGGCCAGCGATCGCGGATTGGGCTTCAACTTTAGCGGGCATCTCCACGAATCCGAATCCTCTTGATTCGCCACTGAACTTGTCCTTAATAATAGTGACGGATGCGACTTGCCCGAAGGCTTCAAAAGCCTGTCGCAAATCCTCTTCGGTGACCTCGCGCGACAAATTGCCTGCGTAGATATTCATTCCGACCTCCTCTTTATCCTGAACATTTATACCGCGACTTCCCAAACGTTTGAACATTTACGAACTTGCGAAGAGGAAATTAAGCGAGGCCGTAAATGCTCTGCTATCTGATATAAATTAGATTGGTTTTGCGGAACCGCCCAGAATAGAAAACAATACCAGAAGGACCAACGCTTGAATTATCCAGCCGATCATACAAACCCCTACAGCGCGTAATGTGCTCTGATAATCAAGAGCCTGTCTTACCGCAACCACCATCGCTATCAGCATCCAAATTGAGGCGATTAGAAAAACGACACCTGCCAGTCCTGGGATGATACCCAATATTCGAACCAACCCGGGGGAGCTCGAAAAGCCAATGGTTCGCAACAACTCACCGGGATCTGCTTCGGTCTGTGGCTCGGGAAGAAGTTTTGTGCCAATAAAGTAAGTGAGATAGGCCCAGATATACCACCCGATAAGGGCTGCAATTGTTCCTATCAAAATCCCACCAAATCCTTCTCTTGCAATGCTTCCTACTCCGGCCGCTATACTGGAGAGAACAACAACCCCCATGGCCTGACCCAGTGCCCCCTTGTCAGCCTCAACCTCTTCATACAGGTTAACATCCAGCTTAGCAGCACGAATAATACGATCCTTAAAATTAGTCATCGTATCCTCCCTAAATTTGTTTAACATTAGATCTTTTGAACGACCATGGCTTCTGGTGTGGTAAATTCTCCCCCATGAAGCTCAAGATTTCACCTTCAGCAAAAAACCCCCTTCCGAGAAGCTCCGTGACCACGCCCAGCTTATTCATAAATCCCGAACCCAGGATAGCTGGCAGAGCGGAGAGCCTCTTTCTAAAATATTCAGATAACGTCATAAGTTAAAAAAATCAGTAGTAAGATAATAAAGAAGCTATTATAAAAAGTCAAGCGGAAAGTTTGTGATTTTAGCCCAGGTGTTTTTTTCAGTGTTCAATTTTGCGAATCCACGATTATAGGAGAGATAACAAGTAAGACCGCAAAAGAGATTGGTTTTAAGAAGGAAACACCTGTTATAGCAGGAGGAGGGGACAACGTACGCGAAGCCGTGAGAGAAGGAAGCTAAATGCCATCATATAGCGCTTCAATCAGTTCACGTGCTCTTTCACAGTCCTTTTCGGGGACATATAAGGAAACCCCTCTGACCGTAGATGCCACGCCTGGACCGAAGATACCGACGTCATCCCCCTGGATTACAGCCACTATTCCCTCCCTCTCCAGGATCTCCTTGGCCTGCTCAGCCAACATTCGACCGGGAAAATTCTTTACCTCTTTCCAGATTACCATAGTTTCCATCTCTCCCTGAACGGCCAGGTAGTGCGAATTACTTATTTTGAACTTGACACGCAACCTTTTTGATATTATGTTAAACAGCCCAGGGGAGACCAAGCGAAATGACCATCCCATGATTTCGGGCTGGAGGGACAGTCGTCCTTGTCCGGTTGAAGGACCAATCGACGAGATGTTGTCGGTTCAAACGTTAATTTCTTCAAAAAGATGGGGTGACAAAATGTCAACTGAAGAGGAAATCAGAAACGTCTTGAAACAGTGTTACGATCCTGAAATACCGGTCAATATAGTGGATCTGGGACTGGTGTACGGGATCGAAGTCAAGGACAAAAAGGTTCAGGTGAAGATGACCCTCACCGCCCCTGGTTGTCCACTGGCTGGTTTCATAGTAAAAGACGTGGAGAAAAAGCTCAAGGCAATCCCAGGGGTGGACGAGGCTGACGTACAACTTGTCTGGGACCCTCCCTGGAGCCCTGACAGGATGTCGGACAATGCCAAAAAGACGCTTGGGTTCACCAGATAGGACCAGCCGGACTACAGCCACGGAAAAAGGAGAAGATATGAACCAGGCCGATAAGATCTGTCGGTGTCCCTATTGTAATATGAAGGTACCAGGGTCCGCACCGTTCTGCCAGACCTGTGA
>DTYK01000125.1 GCA_012961925.1 Candidatus Latescibacterota bacterium | reverse complement strand
TTGTTCATCGAATTAGCCAACTCCGGGATGATGACCCTTCGAGGCCCTCGACAGGTTGGGGAAAACGACCCTTTTAAAGCTACTTATTCAACGGCTTTTGCAAGAAGGAGCTAATCCCGCAAGCCTCTTCTATCACAATGCCGAACTGATTGCCATCGAGCGCGAGCTTTTCTCGTTATTCAAGGCCTATAAGGAATTTGCACCCCCTGAAAAGTGCATCGTTTTCTTTGATGAGATCACCGCCATAGCCTGTTGGGAATGGGGCAATCCCCTGCTGGCTTTTTTATTGCCCGACTGCGAAGAGGACTACAGCATACAACAGCACCAAGACCTCCACCGCTTCGTTTACCGCACCCAGGGTGTCACCTGTAGCCCCACCGAACTTTGATCTGATGTATCGGACCAGCAGCAGGGCCGTTATGGACACAAAAGCGGTGAGCAAGAACCCCATGAGTTGCCAGACCAGAAGGCCAATTGATAGCGTTATCAGGGAGGTTAGCACCAGTTCCCTGAGGCCTATGTGCTCGGTAAAGGGCTTTCCCAGCCCGTTTGAAGGACGGGCATAGGGGGAGAGCGACGCCTCGATAACCATACTCCATCTTCCCATAGTCGGCATCAGAAGGAGCACCGGGCTCCTAATCCCGGTAGGAACGTTGCTCAGGAGTTCAAGTTTTAAGAGCAGCAGGCACACCAGTCCAAGGGCGCCTATGGTGCCGATACGGCTGTCGCGCATAATGGCAAGCATCTCCCCTTTCCCTTTTCTGCTGGAAAGTGCATCCACTGTATCGGCAAACCCGTCCAGATGTAGTCCACCTGTCACCAATATCAGCGTGAATATAAGGCAAAGACTGGCTAATCGGCCGGGGAGTACATCTCTCAGGGCAAGATCGATCCCGAAGAGGACGGCACCGAACAACAGTCCGACCAGAGGAAAGTAGACCATCGACCGTGCCAGGTCTTTCTTGCTTCCATCAAACTTGGGCCGTATCGGAATGATGCTCAGAAATTGAAGGGCGAGGAGGAACCCTTTCATTGGAGACGTTCCGAGACGCCGGCGGATGAGAAGGTTGCCATTTCGGAGAGCACCTTTACGCCAGCTTCAATAAGGTTCATGGCCAGTACGGCGCCTGTTCCTTCACCCAGGCGCATGTTAAGGTCAAGTATCGGGTCCAATCCCATCCGCTCGAGGAGGGCTTTGTGTCCCACTTCCGCGGACCTGTGGGCGGCAAAGATATAGTCCTTGGCCCGAGGTGCCAATTCTGTTGCAATCAGGGCCCCAGCCCCGGAGATAAAGCCGTCGATTACCATAGGTATCCTCTTAGATGCAGCCGCCAGAACCACCCCGGCTAATCCACCGATCTCAAAACCTCCCACCTTTGCCAACACGTCGAGAGGGTCGTCAGGATCAGGTTGGTTCAGCTCTATTGCCCGTTCTATTACCTTAATCTTGGTCTCCAGTTGTTCATCATCGATACCTGTCCCCCTTCCTGTCACATCCCTTGCCGACAATCCTGTAAACACAGAGGCAATTGCACTTGAAGGCGTTGTATTTCCAATACCCATATCCCCTGTCCCCACAATATCTATTCCTCTTTCGAACTCCTCATTGAAAACCTTAATCCCGTTGGTAATCGATCTAAGTGCCTCGTCACGGGTCATCGCAGGACCCTCAACTATGTTCCTGGTTCCGTGATTTACCTTCAGACTCACCAAATCCCGACGGGGTTCCAGGTCGGCAGCCACGCCCATATCAACAACGACCACCCTGGCCCCGATATGTCTCGCCAGAACGTTTATACCAGCCCCTCCTTCAAGAAAATTATAGACCATCTGGCGGGTTACCTCCTGGGGATAGGCACTCACCCCCTCTTGAGTGACGCCATGATCTCCTGCCATAACGAGGATGGCCTTTTTGTCCACAGATGGCGTCTCTTTTCTGGTGATCGCAACTATCCTCCTGGCAAAGTCTTCCAATCTGCCCAGACTCCCCTTGGGCTTTGTGAGGCTGTCCAGTCTCCTCTGAGCAACCTCCAAAAGTTGTACATCTACAGGCCTTATTTCGGATATCGTCTGCTCCAGCAGACCCATCGTTCAATCTCCTTTCCCTTTTATCTTTAGGGGGATCCCGGCGGCAATCAGATAGACCTCATCGGCTTCTCCAGCTAACATCTGATTAGCCCTCCCAGCAAGATCCCTAAATCTACGTCCCAGGTAGGTTTCGGGCACAATGCCCATCCCAACCTCGTTGGAGACCACGATACAATCGGCATCCCCATCTTTAATCTGATGGATGATGTCCTTCACCTCCCTGCGAATCTCTTCGTCATCCCATCCGTCAAGAAGGAGATTTGACAGATAGAGGGTGAGGCAGTCTATAATCACTGTCCCTGTCAGCCCCCTTTCGAACAAGGAGAGAAGATTCTCCCCTTCTTCAAAACCTCGTTCAAGGAACTATCAGAAAAAAAGGTCGAGGAGGCTTTACAACATCCGAGATGGAAAATGGGGAAAAAGACAACTATAGATTCTGCAACTTTAATGAATAAAGGATTAGAATTAATAGAGGCCTATTGGTTATTTGATGTTGGTCCATCTCAGCTTGATGTGTTAATTCATCCACAGAGTATTGTCCACTCACTGGTTGAATTTAAAGATGGTTCAATT
>DTYK01000124.1 GCA_012961925.1 Candidatus Latescibacterota bacterium | reverse complement strand
TGTCACCTACTGCACTACTGGGCTGGAGATAATCGACGTCTCCGACCCGTCAAACCCGAGCCAGGCCGGATACTACGAACTCCACAGCCAGGACATCGGAAAGTTATATGTGAAGGATGAGTATATATACGTTACAAGCCTGTATGGCCTGGACATATTTCGTTTTACCGCTGCCTCCTCTCCGATGGGAAAGATCCTGTTTTAACGCGGGTCTTAATATAAGGGCCATGAGGAAAGATCCATTCCATACTTGATCTAAGGGAGAAAGTGGGCGCGTATCATACCAAAACCGCCCCAAGATGAAGTAAAAAGGCCAATTTTTTTGGGGAGAACTCCTGATTTTCTATCTTTGTATGTTCTTGTTCAAGAAGATAGTGGCAAATTACTACATCCTTGTCGGCACCGAGAGACCCTTTTTGGCCAACCCTATCTGCATAAGTCATTGGTAATCGTTGCATCATTTCCCCGGGGTATGTCAAAAATCCAAAATTGATACACCAGATCGCCGAGAACACCTGGAACCCGAACAAGAGGCGTTCTGAGACCAGGATCGTCTGCCCATTGGGCAGGGCCGATGGCAAGGTGCAGCAGTGGCTCAGACAGTTGGCAGCCAGTATTCGGCGTCATGGCTCCCTGGGGGCGATTGCTCAGATGGAGCCGGGCTGGAAGTTTATTGACAGTTGGGAGTATGGCCCCTTCTATTTGCTCTGTGTCTTGTGGGAGCGCTTGGGGATCCGGAGGATCCTGGAGAAGGCGCTGCGTGGAGAGGACAGGAGTGTGCCTTTTGAGCGAACTATCCTGGCGATGGTGGCCAACCGCTCTCTGGCCCCGGCTTCTAAGCTGTTCTGCTATGAGAGTTGGCTGCGTGAGGATGTCTATTTCCCCGAGGGGGAGGCGATCGGACTTCATCACCTCTATCGGGCGATGGACTTTCTAGCGGCCCATAAAGAGGCGATAGAGGAGGAGCTCAGGGGGTTGGCGACTCAACCACTGCTTGTACCTCACCGATGCCGGGATGCCCTCTGGGGGTCAACCGGACCAATGACCAGAGCCTCAACAGTGAAGATGTGGCCCTTGCCCACAAGCAGTTGGTAAGAGTGGAGGAGTCGTGGAAGATGATGAAATCGGGCCTTAAGGTTCGGCCCATCTATCACAGGACGCCTGAGAGGATAAAGGTTCATATCTTACTCTGCGTGCTTGCCCTGGTTATAGAGTAGGTTGTAGAGAACGCCTGTGGATGTAGCTGGCGAAAGATCAGAGAAGAACTCAGAAGCATAAAAGTTGGTCAATTGTTGCCTCCAAACGGCACTCTCTTTACAGAGATCTCCGATCAGAGCTGCCTCTCATAATATATTGAAACGCCCGTAGGACTTATTTTTTGTGACCACTCGTGTCGAACAAGGTTTAGGAGGTTGTTGAAAAGTGGGTTTCGGGGAAGAATGGGTTTAGGCGGGTTCTGCCCAGGTCCTCGGCTGCCTTGTTGCTCCCTTGGTTATTATCACCGACTCCCTGTTAATCAGCCCTGCCAGGTCGAATAGAGGTAATTTCCCATGGGGTAGAGGCAATTTCCTATGGTAGACCCGCACCCTAAGGGAGAGATACCTCTACCTGAGCCCCGGAGGAGATCCCCCAGAGGCTGCAAGGAAGCTATCCAGGATGAGAAGGCCCCCACCTTCAGCAGATCCCTCGGAATGAAGGCCACGAAGAAGATCACCAACAGAAACCGCAGTACGATCACGAAGGACATAGCTTCCTCTCCTTCTTCTCAATCAATCTCACCAGCCTCT
>DTYK01000123.1 GCA_012961925.1 Candidatus Latescibacterota bacterium | reverse complement strand
TGAAAGAAGGGATCTGACCCACCTGGGGGATGATGATCCATTCGTCCCTCCTCAACTTCTCCAAGACCCGGCTTTTCTTCATCTTCTTCTCCTCTGTTTGCCTTAGTAGGGGCGTTCAATTGAACGCCCCCGTTTTTCACCACGCCGTCCATCCCCCATCCACGACCAGATTGTGCCCGGTTACATAGGCCGAGGCATCTGAGGCCAGGAATACCACCGCTCCCTTCAGATCGTCTCCCTTAGCCATGCGGCCCAATGGCACACGGCGGTTGTAACTCTCCACAAATTTCGTCGGTTGGTCAGCGAACAGCCCCCCGAGGCTGATGCAGTTGACCCGGATATGAGGGGCAAAACGGGTGGCCAGATAGCGGGTGAAGTTGATCAGGCCGCCTTTATGGAAGGCATAGTCAGGGGGCATATCCATGTCCGTCCCATCGTATATTCTGAAATCCGGCCCCACCATTCCATAGATGGAGGATATATTGATGATGTTACCCTGATTTTGCTTCATCATCTGGGAGATAAAGATCCGGGTGCAGAGGAAGAGCCCTGTGGAGTTGACCTTCATGGAGCTTTCCCAGTCTTCAATAGGTGAGTCGAAACGCTTCATCGGCCGGCTCACAGCGTTGTTTGCCAGGATGTCGATTCTGCCCCATTCCGAGACGATTCGACCTTTGAAATCGCTCACCGATCGCTCGTCGGTAATGTCCAGTTGCTCCGCCCTGACCCTCAAGCCCTGTTTCCTCAGCTCTCCGGCTTTGGCCTGGCACTTCTTTATGTCCCGGGAGGCGATGATCACAACTGCCCCGGCCTCGGCTAAAGCCTCAGAGACGGAGGAGCCAACCAGTCCGGCACCTCCGGTGACCAGCGCCACCTTACCATCAAGGCTGAACAGTTTCCAGATGTCCATTTTGTTTTTCTCCTGGCTTTAAATTCCGTAACTCGTCCAAACCGCTGAGTCTATCCCGAGATGAAAGCCTAAAGGGTTAACTCCGAGGAGTGAGACGAAGACGGTTCAGGCGAAGGCTTGTCGGTTTGAGGCGAAGCTTCACTGATAAATCCGGCGCCGGAACTATCCTTACCCTTCGGCAACAGGTAGACCAGCACCCTACCGAAACTCGCTCAGATTTATAACTCTATTACCTTCCTCCCTTGACCGCCTACCAGCCACCAGAACCTTGGTGATCTCCAGGGTCTCTTCCAACGGGATGGGTCGCCGCCCGGTCTTTATCATCCCTGTGAAGAGGGAGAGCATCCTCCGGAACATGTAAAACCAGTCGCCGAAGGTGATGGTCCAATGCCCCCTGGTGCCGTGAAGGGTTATTTGCAGGAGAGGAGATAGGTCCTCGAAGACCTGGAGCGCAGCATGGCGGCCGTCACCGTAGAGGAGGTGAACCACATCCTCACCCTCCCTTCCGAGGTTTTGTACCGTCTCCACACCTCCCCCGAAAAGCGCAAACAGGGCCTCAATGAGATGAACCCCGTATTTGATCCAGCTCTTCGAACTTACGGCGTACATGGTTCGAACATCACCCAACTCCATAAG
>DTYK01000122.1 GCA_012961925.1 Candidatus Latescibacterota bacterium | reverse complement strand
ATCAAAGGCGGCTCACTATCCATCTAAAGGACTTATCGTTGTATTATCCTTAATATTCATCTACTTCCTGCTCCTTTTGGTGAGCCTGCCCCCTACCCTCATCTCCCCTGCCAAATTTTCAACCCCCCTTATCTCGTTCCTCCTGAAATCCGGGGTTGAACTGACCGTGGTGATGAGAGGTTCTGTCCTGTTCAAGCGCAGGGATCTGCTGCCCTATTATCCGATTGCTCAACTGTTTCATGTCCCGTACATAGTGGTGGTTTCAGTCCTTGGTTTCCTCGGTAGATTTGACTGGAAGGGGAGAAACCAGGCCAGAATGCGACGTGAAAGGCAGGTTTAAATTACGGTCTTTAACATATATACCCTATGTTGTTAAAACTCCCCCAAATGGTTCAGCGGTTTTCACGATCAATCCTTTGGGCAGGTGATCCTGCCTCAGGTCAGGTCGCCCTCACCTTTGATGATGGGCCCTACCCGCTCTACACCCCAATCATACTTGATGTTCTTGCAGAGTATAATGTTAGGGCATCTTTCTTCCTGACCGGAAAGAACGTCCGGAGAAACGCTTGTATCGTTGAACGGATTGCTCGTGAAGGACACACCGTCGGCAACCACACCTTCACACATACGCGGCTCATATTCAAGCCGGAGGAGCTGATAGTCAAAGAGATCATGCGCACCGAGAGGGCTATAAGAGAGATCACGGGCATGGTCACGAGGTTTTTCCGCCCCCCGTACGGTCACCTGGATCCCTTAGGCTTCAGGACTGTGAAAAGATTGGGCTACCGGCTGGTGATGTGGTCTGTTATGTTCAGGGACTGGAAACCAAAGACGGCCCCGGACATCACCAGTAGCCTGACCCACCTCTTGAGCAGTGGTTCTATCCTCCTCCTGCATGATAGATCGGACAACGTAGCCTCGGTTTTAGAGAAGATCATCAACACTGGAACAACTATGGGGATCAGTTTCGTTTCGCTGTCACAATTGAGATGTTTATGACCATTTCTGCAATTCCATTGGTAGCGGTTGCGGGTCTATATCTTCTGCTGACCATTCTATTCTTATGGGGAACCCTCAGGGTAAAATCATCACTACCGGGGAGGAACATGGCGAAAGGCGGAGAAAAGCCATCTTCCACTTGTCACCCCCCTCCTTCTGCCTCCGTCCATCCCGATTCCACTGAAATTACAACGGCGCAACAGAAGAGAATGCCACAGGAAACCAGGGATGGAGTCGCCTGGGAACCTTTTGTCTCGGTGATCGTCGCTGCCAGAGATGAGGAGGATACGATCGGTCGCTGCCTCCATTCCCTTGTCCGCCAGGATTATCCCGGGGAGAGGTATGAGGTGACCATCGTAGATGACAGGTCATCAGATAGCACTGCAAAAGTGGTCGGAGACTTCGCCAAAGGGTCTCCCAACCTCCATCTATTTAGAGTCCTGTCCAACCCGCAGAAACTATCCGGAAAGCAGCACGCTTTGAACATAGGCATTAAACGCTCAAAAGGAGATATAATCCTCATAACCGATGCCGATTGTGTCGTCCCTGATACCTGGATGAGGAGGACAGTGCAGAGCTTCGCCGATGAAGTCGGCCTGGTGGCGGGATTCACGCTCCTTGAGGGCAGGGATATGTTCGCCAGGATACAGACCGTCGATCTCCTCTACCTGCTCACGATAGCCTGGGGGGCAACGGGCATGGGGAGGCCGACCAGCCTGATCGGTAACAACCTGGCCTTCAGGCGCAAGGCTTATGAAGATGTGGGAGGATACAATGGCATCGGCTTCACCGTCACTGAAGATCTGGCTCTGTTGGAGGCAATTCGTGATCGGTCTAACTGGAAGATCGGATTTATTGCAGATCCATCACATGTGGTCACGGCCCTCCCAGCGAAAACGCTCAGTGAATTCTTCCAACAACGTAAGCGATGGGCCGTAGGAGGGTTGAAAATACAGGCTTTCGGGCTGTTCTTATTGATCACCGCCTTCTCCCTGCGACTTCTGACAACCCTATATCTCTTCCTTTCCCCATTCAGGGCCGGCTTATTATCGTTTGCCATGCTCGGCTTCCTTGCCGCAGCGGTTGCAGACATTCTAATAGCGTCACGGGGGATAACGGCGTTGAAGAGGAAGGACCTTTTACGTTATTTGCCCTTCTTAACCCCATTCCAGTTCTTCTATCAGTCGATCATAGGGATATCGGTCCTTTTCGGGAACCGGACGATCCAGTGGAAAGGGCGAAGATATGAGACCGATTCTATGTAGTTACTACATCACCTACAGGTGCAACGCCAGGTGTGCCTTCTGCGGGATATGGCAGGATCCCACCCTGCAAAGGTCAATAGAGGCCGATCCCGAGGACGTCGTTAGGAATCTCAAGCAGGCCAGATACCTGGGCGTCAGATTCGTCGATTTCACCGGGGGAGAACCCTTGCTTTATGAACCATTGCCGAAGCTGCTTTCTCATGCAAAAAAGATGGGCCTGTGGACCTCAGTGACCACCAACTGTCTCCTATACCCAGAAAGGGCGAAGGATCTATCCGGCCTTGTGGATCTGCTCCATTTCTCCCTTGATTCCGATAGGGCGGAGGTACACGACCGGCTCCGAGGTGTCGAGAGCTTTCACCGGGTCCTTGAAAGCATCGAGATCGCCAAAGGGTTGAGTGAATGCCCGGATCTGCTTTTCACGGTAACGGCCGACAATTTTGAGGCGATGACAAAACTTGCAAAATTCGCCCGCGAACAGAGACTCATCCTGATCATAAATCCCACCTTCTCCTATTTTGGCAACGACCCGATGCCCCCAGAAGCGGATAGGCTGATCTATGAGGTCTCCGGCTATCCTTATGTTTACGTAAACAGGGCCCTTATTCGCCTGATCAGGTCAGGAGGAAACAACCCCAGAAACCCACGCTGTCGTGCGGTCACCTCCACAATCGTCATCTCTCCTGATAATTGTCTTCTCCTTCCATGTTTCCACCATCGACAAAGAAATCTTCCCATTGATGGGAACCTTAGCGAAGTATGGGAAGGCGGCATAGCTCAATCTGAGAGAAGGATGGAAGGTAGACATGCCTTCTGTAAAGGATGCACCATAAACTGCTATTTTGACCCGTCGTTTTTGTATAAGTTTGATATTTACTTCACGTACAGTCTGCTCTCAAAGGTGAAGTATGCCTTCGATAAATATTTACGACGCTGATGCTTTTGATGTCCTGGAGAAGGAGAATGAAGATAGCGGCTGGACCCTTACGTGAAGGGGAGACGGTTGTTCTGCTTGACCGAAAGAATAGGGAATATACCATGGTCCTGAAGGGTGGTAACAAAAGCGACATAAGGGGAGGTATGGTATCGCACGATGAGCTAATAGGCATGGAAGAAGGGGCTGTCGTCCGGTCTTCCAGCGGAGAGTCCTTCATTATGTTTCGACCGACTCTCGCCCAGTTCATCCTGAATATGCCCCGCGGGGCACAGGTAATCTATCCGAAAGATATTGGTGTTATCCTCATCTGGGCGGATATCTACCCAGGTGCCACAGTAGTGGAAGGAGGAATCGGGTCTGGGGCTTTGACTATGGCCCTGTTAAGGGCAGTAGGACCTGAGGGAAGGGTGATTTCCTATGAGATACGCCAGGATTTTGCACGTCGCGCAATAGCCAACATCAGGCAGTACATGGGTGAACCGGATAATCTAACCGTGAAGATAAAAGATATCTATATGGGCGTAGAAGAGAAGCAGATAGATCGAATTATCTTAGATCTTCCCGAACCGTGGAGAGTGGTGGAGAGCGCCGCCGAATCCCTGCGATCCGGCGGGATCCTTCTCGGCTATATCCCCACTGTGTTGCAGGTTAAGACCCTCTTAGACACCTTAAAAGATACAGGAAATTTCACCCTGGTCCAGACAGTAGAGGTGTTGATACGTCCGTGGGACGCAAAGGGGCTAAGCCTCAGGCCAGCCCATAGAATGGTGGCCCATACCGGCTTCCTGACGGTTGCAAGGAAGAAAAATAGGGGCGGGAATATTGCAAAGAACGCGCCTCCGAGGGATGGCCAATGTGTCTAAGGTTACGAGAGCCTTTTTTTGATGGAGTACTCGAGATCTCTGAGTTGTGTGCTGGATATAAGCTCGCCAAGGAGGCCGATCGAGAAGAGTTGAACCCCAAGGATCATCATAAGGACACCCAGCCCGAGCAAAGGATAATGACCCATGATTGAACCAAAACGGAACCGCAGGTAGGCCAGGTAACAGTTGATGCCAAATCCGATGATTGCAACAAGCGCACCAAAAGCGCCAAAGAGATGGAGAGGCCTTGAAATATAGCGGGTAAGAAGGATCACCGTAAACAGGTCAAGAAACCCGCTTAGAAAACGGCGAGCGCCGTATTTGGTCCGACCATGGAGTCTGGGGTGGTGTTTCACCTTTATTTCGCCAACCCGATAGCCTTGCCAATGGGCCAGAACAGGAAGATATCGATGTAACTCCCCGTAAACCTTTATGTTTCTGGTCACCTCCAAGCGATATGCCTTCAGCCCGCAGTTGAAGTCGTGGATCCTAATCCCTGTTAAAAGCGCGGTAACTCTATTGAAGATCCATGATGGAAGAGTCTTAGAGATGGGATCGTGCCTCTTGTACTTCCAGCCTGAGACAAGGTCGTAACCCTCCTCTATCTTTGCGACGAGATTGGGGATCTCCTCTGGATCATCCTGCAGATCTGCATCCATAGTTATTATAATCTTGCCCTTCGCATCCTTAAACCCCTGGGCCAGGGCAGCCGCCTTACCATAATTTCTACGGAACTGAATTACACAGACGTGGCTGTCCTGGTGGTGAAGCCGCTCCAGAACCTCGAAGGATCCGTCTACGCTTCCATCGTCCACAAACAGGATCTCGTATGAGCGACCTAACCGCTGAAGAACATCGGTTAATCTCCTGTATAATTCCTCGAGGTTCGGCTCCTCATTCAGAAGAGGAATTACAACTGAAAGCTCCCTGTTTACCTCCTCCATCGCCTTTCTCACCCAATTTCTGGAAGATGAAGATCACGCCGCCTGGAAGACTTGCAAGAAGACAGACCAGATAGGCAAGTAGTTCCATCGAAAACGCAAGGGATGTATCCACTCCCAATCGACCAAATAAAAAGACACCAAAACCCTCCCTGACACCCAGCCCACCAAATGAAACCGGAATAGCGGAAAATACAGCGATCAAAGGGATAAAGATCAGAAAGTAGCGAAACGGTACGTTAATTCCGAGGGACAAGCCTATCACATAATGGACAGTAATCCGGAGGATTTGAATCCCCAGGGAGAGGATAAAGACCCTTCCCAAAAGGCGTCCTTGAGATCGGTACTGAAGAAGACCCTGACGAATTCCCTTCAATTGACTTTTCAGCTTCTCTGGACCAAATATAGCGACAAGTTTGGCTACCGGCTTGCCCACCGTTTGACTGACCGACAGGGCTACCACAAATGAGAGGCCAAGGATGATGCAGAGGATCAGGATAAATACAGTGGAAGACCCTTCAAACTCCGGTGCAAGAAAGAAGGAGAGAAAAGAGAAGCCTGTCAGGGTAAGAAGCCCTATGAACCTGTCTGAAAAAGTCCCCGCAAATGCCCCACCAGTATCCTTGGTTAGCTTGCTAGTAAAATATATTCTGACAGCATCGCCACCTATGTTCCCCACCATAAAATTGTTAAAGAACACCCCAACAAAATAGAGCGAAACAAGGTGCCTCAAGGGAAGCCGGATTTTCTGGACACGTAACAGAAGAGACCACTGGCCAGCACCGAAGAGGTTACTTATCAGAAACAGCAATGCAGCCAGACCTATAAAAGGTAAGTTAGCATACCTGAACTGGGAAAGGGCGTTTCCGATACCTACCTTAAAGAGTACAAAACCGATCAACGCCACGCTGATCGCAACTCGCAGGATTAAGAAGAGGGCCCGCTTCAAACATTACCCCCTCAGAGAGTAAACTTCCCAAAGTCCTCAGGTTTGATCCTCTGAAGTCTCTCCCGGAGTTGCTGGGCCTTTTTCTCCCTGTCCTCATCCCCTGCCTGGGCCTCGGCTCCCATCACCTTTTCAGCAACGAAGATTGGAGCCTTATGTTTTAAGGCCATAACAATGGAATCGGAAGGCCTGGCATCTATTTTGAACACCTTCTCCCCCATTTGGAGGAAAAACTCAGCATAGAAGGTCTGTTCAATCAGATCAGAGACCACTACCTTTGCCAGTTTGACACCCAGGGCATCCAGGACACTTTTGAACAGATCGTGGGTTAACGGCCTCTTGAGATTGACACCACGCAGCTCAAATGCGATAGCGCTTGCTTCAGCCGTCCCTATCCAGATAGGCAGAACTCGTTCACCGTCGATCTCCTTTAACAGGACCACAGGTGAGTTGCTCCGACTATCTACAGCCAGTCCTGATACAGTTACCCTTATCATACGGGTCACCTCCCAAATTTTCAGCCAGCATGAACGAGCACCTTCATTCTTTAACAACCCATAATTTCACCTGTGTCTCCACTTCAGGGTGGAGTCTGATAACGATTGTATAGACGCCAAGGGCCTTAATCGGACTGTCCAACACTATTTTTCGTCGATCAATCTCATAGCCTTTTTCCTTAAACAACTCGGCTATTGTCTGTGAGGTAACCGAACCAAACACCCTGTCCTCCTCCCCTACAGGGACGACTGCCGTCAGGGAGATCTTCTCGAGTTTCTCTGCCAGGGCCAGAGCTGCTCTTTTTTCCTTGGTCTTTCGAATCAGCTCCTGTTTCTTCCCTTCTTCATAGAGAACTATATTCGACCGGGTGGCTTCTAAAGCCAGTCCCTTGGGGATCAAATAATTGCGAGCAAAACCATCCGACACTCGCACGATCTCCCCAGCGTTACCAAGCCTCTCCACTTCCTGTTTTAATATCACTTCCATCGGAACTCCTCTACATAGAACTCACCAGATATGAGCATTCGCTAATATATACTTATTTATCTAAACATCTCCGATGCGTAGGGAAGAATTGCAAGATGTCTTGCCTTTTTTACCGCCCTACCCAACTTCCGTTGATGTCGGGCACAAACGCCGGATACTCTCCGGGGAATGATCTTCCCTCTCTCAGTTATAAAACGCCTTAACTTCCTCTCATCCCTGTAGTCAAAATCCTCATCATTGTTAGCGCAAAACCAACAGATTTTTCTCTGCATCTGCTCCCTCCGGGTATTAAATCTCACTCTTAGGAATTCAGAATTTAGCCCAGTATTGAATCTAAGGATTATTGTCTTTGCCTTCTGGCTCTACACTTTTGCTATCAGCCACAACTGTCAGATGTCGCAAAATTGACTCATCCATCTGAAGCCGTCTATTCAGATCTGAAATAAATGAACCGTCGGCTCTGAATTGGATGACGACATAGTATCCGCTTTCCCTCTTTCGGATCGAATATGCAAGCTTTCTTTTCCCGAGGTTCTCCACCCTTACGACGCTCCCGCCGTTACTTTCAATAAACTCCCCTACCTTTTCGATACTATCTTTAATTAATTCCTCCTCAAGTTGGGTATCCACAATAAGGGTTGTCTCGTAAAGTTTCATATCAGCACCTCATAATTTAGGGATAGATTATTTTGTAAAGTTTGATAATCAACGGCGAAACAACAAGGGCGATAACCGACATAAGCTTTATCAGGATGTTCATCGCCGGTCCTGAAGTGTCCTTAAAGGGATCCCCTACTGTATCACCTACAACGGCTGCCTTATGTGTGTCAGAGCCCTTTCCACCGAGGTTTCCTTCTTCGATATATTTCTTAGCGTTATCCCAGGCTCCGCCCCCGTTTGCCATCATGAGCCCTAAAAGGACTCCGGCAGAAGTTGCCCCTGCAAGCAGTCCACCCAAAGCTTCAGGACCGATGAATATACCTACAAAAATCGGAACAACAACCGCCGTCAGGCCAGGTAAAATCATCTCCCTCAGTGCAGCAGCTGAACTTATATCCACACACCTGACAGGATCAGGCTCCCCCCTCCCTTCCATTATGCCCGGGATCTCTCTAAACTGGCGTCTTATCTCATTAACCATTTTGGAAGCGGTTTTGCCAACGGCGAACATCGTCTGGGAAGCGAGGAAAAAGGGCAACGCCCCTCCTATCAAGATACCCATCACCACCTTGGCATTGGTGAGGTTCATATTGAAGTCCCCCATCCCCTCCATATGGGCTACCGTCCGGGTATAAGCCGAGAAGAGTGCCAGAGCTGTCAAAGCTGCAGAACCGATGGCAAAACCCTTGCCTATGGCAGCCGTGGTATTTCCTAAAGCATCGAGGCTATCTGTGATCCTTCTCGTATCAGCTCCAAGCCCCGACATCTCAGAGATACCTCCGGCATTATCGGCGATGGGCCCATAGGCATCCACTGACATCGTTATACCGACTGTACCCAACATCCCGACAGCTGCGATACCAATTCCATAGAGCCCGGCAGCCCAGTAGGCGACGAAGATTCCACCAACCAGAGCTATAATGGGTAAGCCGGTGCTCTGCATCCCAACCGCCAACCCGGTGATGATGTTGGTGGCCACCCCCGATTGAGATGAAATCGCTATCTTCCTGATAGGTCTGCCGGAGGTATAATACTCCGCTAAGATACCGATCGAGACACCAGTCAGAACGCCTGATAACAAGGCCCAGAAGGCACCCATTTTGCCCACCATCCCCAACCCTTCAAGATACGCCGCATCCATGGGAGATGTCTTCGCCTTGATAATAAGATACGAGAGAAGGATGAAAAGACCAACCGATGTGTAAGTACCGTATCGTAATGCAGCTTGAGGACTAAGCTTGTTGAAAAGCCTGATGCTGAGGACGCCCAATACCGAGGCAATCAGGCCGCCGACAATTATCGCCATGGGAAGCTCCATCCAGTTCATCCTGAACCCACCCAGCGTAGCCCCTATTGCGATGGTTGCCACCACAGATCCGACGTATGACTCAAAAAGGTCTGCCCCCATACCGGCGACATCGCCCACATTATCGCCAACATTGTCGGCAATGACGCCCGGATTTCGTGGGTCGTCCTCCGGTATGCCCGCTTCAACCTTGCCAACCAGATCGGCCCCTATGTCGGCTGACTTGGTATATATGCCACCACCAACTCTGGCAAAAAGGGCCACAGACGAAGCGCCCATGGCGAACCCATTAATTATCGAGGGGTCCCTATTTACAAAAACCAAATAGACCGTTCCAAGGCCCAGAAGGCCAAGACCCGCCACAGATAGCCCCATCACTGATCCACCGAAGAAGGCGATGCTAAGTGCCTTACCTTGCCCTACCTTGTTGGCTGCATAGGCCGTCCTGACGTTACTCTTAGTGGCGGCATTCATCCCAAATATACCGGCCAACATGGAACAGACCGCTCCGACCAGGAAAGCCAGCGCTGAGAAGGCCTGGATAAAAAAGTACAACAGAAAGAAAACAACCGCCACAAAGACCAGGATGATCGAATACTCCCTCTTCAGAAAGACCATTGCACCCTGGTGGATCAGGTCTGCAATGTATTGCATCCTTTCCGAGCCTGTTGGCTGTCTTCGGATGTAAAGATAGAAAAACAGCGCAATTAGTAGTCCACCACCTCCAAAAAACGGTGCCAATTCTGTCAATCCCATGTTACCCTCGCTATCCAATAGCCCCAATAGAACCGTTAACCTCTTCCATCCTCCCATGTATTACAGGGAGACCAGCGGTCATCAATAGTGCTTTGATTGAGGTTGGTCTATCACATGAGGCTCAAAAAAGTCATTGCCTTTTCAATGCCTGCGCAGACCAACACCCTTATTACCACTATGGCCCTGGATACCATCTCCTCAACCTTTGGAAGCTCCTCCCCTTCAAACTCACTGAGCACATAGTCCACCAGATCGACAGCCTCTGGAGGGGATCCGATCCCAAGTCGAAGTCGGGGAAAATGTTCTGACCCGAGATGATAAATGAGCGATGCCAGACCTTTATGTCCGCCGTCCGAGCCCTTGGCTCTTAACCGGATCTTCCCAAGGGGCAGGTTCACATCGTCGGAGACAACGACAAGCTCCGTGATAGGAACTTCAAAACGTCGGATCAATTCTGCCACAGCTATGCCGCTGGAATTCATAAAGGTCGTCGGCTTCACAAGCAGGACAGGAGTCCCCTCTATCAGAACCCGGGTGAATAGATAACAATTCTCCCCGCCCTTCCACTTTCCCCCCACACATTTCGCCAGACGCTCAACAACGACAGAACCGATATTATGGCGCGTCCTCCGATACTGTTCTCCAGGATTACCCAAGCCGATTACCGTGTACAATCGATCAGCTCTCCGCTTCGGTCTCCTCTTCCGCCTCCTCCGGTTCGGCTACCTCCTCCACCTCACGCTTTTTAACAACCGTTGGCGGAATAATTGTAACAACAGAGCGGTCTGGCTCTGTGACCACACGGTCCTCTATGGCCATCAGATCCCTCACATGGAGGGAGTCACCAACATGCAGATGGGAAATATCTACCTCTATCTTCTCCGGGATATCTACCGGAAGACATTCGACCTCCACACTGTGCAAGATCTGTTCCAGAACACCGCCTTCTCTAACACCAACAGAATCACCGGTCAAGACGACTGGCACTTCCACTACGACCTTATGTTTGAGTGAGATATGCTGCACGTCTACATGGAGAAAACCTCCATTCACAGGATGGTATTGGATCTCCCGGATTATCGCCTTTCTATCCGTGCCTTCCTCTCCATTTAAGACCAACGAGATGATGCCATGGCTCTTCCCTAACCTGATCAGCCTTTCAAGTTCTTTTGTCTCGATCGACAGCGGTATGGGCTCTTCCCCGGGGCCGTAAAGTACCCCTGGGATTTTTCCCGCCTGTCTCAGTTTTCTTGCATGTCCTTTGCCGACATTCATCCTTCGGGCAGCATGTAAGACTACATCTTCCATTTAACCTCCTACAGTTGGGAACCTGAACTCTTTTCGCTCAATATCTGCTTTATCCACCCTTTACATCCTGGGCTGATAGACTAAGGTCCTCAGAAAATCGGTGCGGGCTAATCAAACAGAGAGCTTACGGACCTCTCGAGGTGTATCCTTTTGATGGCTTCACCAAAGAGCCGACCCACTGAGATCACCACCAACTTGTCCGAACCATTCTTCTGAAGTGGGATGGTATTTGAGACGGCCACCCTTTTGATGGGTGATCTATCTATCTTCTCAACCGCATCTCCCGCAAGAACAGGATGGGTGCATGCAGCGTAGATATCTCTGGCTCCTCCCTCCTTGAGAGCAACCGCAGCCTCGACAACACTTCCAGCAGTGGTGATCATATCATCCCTTATCAAGACGTTTCTATCTTTAACCTCCCCGATGATATTTATTACCTCAGAGACATCCGGCCTCGGTCGCCTTTTATCTACAAGTGCCAGGCTGGCACCAAGTTTTTTTGCAAAGGCGCGCGCCATCTTAATACTCCCCACGTCGGGAGAGACAACCACCAAATCAGGGAGGTCGAGTTCTCGGAAGAATTCCACGAAAACGGGAGAGGAGAATAGGTGATCCAGAGGGATATCAAAGAAACCCTGAATCTGTGCGGCATGAAGGTCCATTGTGAGCACTCGATCTGCACCTGCAACGGTGATCAGATTCGCAACCAGTTTGGCAGAGATTGGGACCCTTGGTTGATCCTTCCTGTCCTGACGGGCATACCCGAAATAGGGAACAACCGCCGTCACCCGCCTCGCAGAAGCCCTCTTTGCAGCATCAATCATAATGAGCAACTCAAGGAGGTTCTCTGCTGAGCCCTGGGTGGAGTGCGTAGACTGAATGATGAACACATCCTTGCCGCGAATGTTCTCGTCTATCTTGACCGAGATCTCTCCATCGCTGAACTTGCCTACACTGGCCGAACTAAGCTCCAACCCGAGGTATCCGGCAATCTCTTCCGCAAGGGGACGATTTGCATTCCCTGAGAACAGCTTCAGATCATCCAATTTTCATCCTCCAGAGATGCTATATTGGAAACATCAATCCCTCTTCCGCCTCAGCCAAAATATCGAAACCGATTCACTGGCTACCGGGCAAGGACTCGAACCTTGATTCGCGGCTCCAAAGGCCGCTGTCCTGCCGTTGGACGACCCGGTAACTCTTTATAGAGCAACCACAACATCAAACCCATTCTTTATACCTTCGTTATCGGCCTGTCTGGTATGCGAGAGCCTTATGCTGTTCCTATCACCTAACAAACGGGTTGGCAAATGAAAATGGTGCGTCCGGCTTTCCGAAGAAGCGCCGCTGCAAGTTGTGCCCTTTGAAGGGTCTTGAAGACACCGTACACCGTTGAGCCTGTCCCTGAAAGGGAAACAGCGATCGCCCCCTCTGACAGAAGATCCTCCCTTATCTCCCTGATGATCGGATAGTGAATTTCAACCAACCGTTCGAAATCGTTTTCCAGGTTGCGATATAAAAGTCGGCCGTCTTCCTTTCTTTCCTTCCAAGAATCTATAAAGTTAACATATTTACTCTCGCCTGTCAAGGAAGTTTTTTGATTGTGATAAGCCCAGCGGGTTGAGACGGGAAAGTTCGGATAGATCAATACATAATAAGCTCTTATGGGAAGGTTTATATATTCAAGCACCTCGCCCCTTCCCGACACAATAGCCGTCCCCGACTTCAGGAAGAAGGGGACGTCAGAACCGATCAAGGACGCGATCTCAAACAACTCATCGCGGCCCAATCCTCCATTCCAGAGTCGGTTGAGCGCTCTCAATGTTGCTGCCGCATCCGAGCTTCCCCCTCCAAGTCCACCCCCTACCGGAATGCGCTTCTCAACCTCCACATGTACCCCTCGATCAACCCCCAGTCTCTTCCTCATAAGCTGAGCCGCTTTCACGATCAGATTCTCGGAGTCTGAGGGGACGTCTGGAGCTGTACACTTTATCTCTATTTCCTGCGTCCTCTCTTTAAAAATAAGGGTGTCGTAAAGATCTATTGTTTGCATAACTGAAAGAATATTCCAGAACCCGTCAGAACGCCTATTTAACAGCTTTAGACCGAGATTGAGCTTTGCGTAGGCCTTCTCCGTAACCATAACGTGTCACCTCAGAGGCTGGACCCTCGTTTCTTGCCGGCAATAAGATTATTAGCTCTGAGGAGGGCGTCGATCGATTCACCCGCGTCCGCCCACCAACCGTCGAGGACCTCATACCTCATCTGACCCGAGTCTATGTACACATTGTTGACGTCGGTTATCTCAAGTTCTCCCCTCGCTGATGGTTTTAGCGTCTTGATGATGTCAAACACCTGTGAATCGTACATATATATGCCGATCACGGCATATCGGCTCTTCGGGTGTGGTGGTTTCTCCTCTATACGAACTATCCTACCCCCAACTATCTCTGGCACTCCGTATTCCTCAGGGTTGGGCACCTCTTTAAGGAAGATCTTCGCCCCTTCCTTCTGAACTTTGAAGTCCTCGACTGCCTTTCTTATACTCCCCTCGATGATATTATCACCGAGAAAAACCACGACCTTGTCTTCCTCGGCGAAATGCTCAGCCAAGCCAAGGGCTTCAGCAATTCCTCCCGCTTTCTCCTGATATGTATAGCTAAGACCCTTAAGGCCGAACTCCCGTCCATTCCCCAGAAGCCTGAGGAAATCCCCAGCGCTTTCTCCACCTGTCACAATCATTATATCCTGGATTCCGGCGTCAACCAACGTCTCAATGGGATAATAGATCATCGGTTTATCATAGACCGGAAGAAGATGTTTATTGGTTATCTTTGTCAACGGAAACAGACGGGAACCAGTTCCACCTGCAAGGACTATTCCTTTCATCCCTCCCTCCAATCCTGATGGAGAAGCCGTCTATGCCTCACCCCATAATGCCTTCCATGGAATCATGGCCTCTCAGAAATTGTAACGGAACGACAGGCTAAGACCGTTCTCGCTCCCTCCCGATGAGGAAAAGAGTTTATATCGGGCGTTCAGAAACAGATTCGGCATGGGCTCATATGTCACCCCGAACCCATAGGTTCTCAACACCTCCACCTCTCCTGAAAGAAACCTCTGCGATGGATTATTATATGCCTCTTCAGCGCTCACGAGCTCTCCCTTCCTCACCTTATTGTAGTAGAGGCTTAACAGGAGGGGTCTCTTATGTCTGTAATTTACTCGAGCATAAATTTCATCAGCGTTCGAACCTATCTGGTGTCCAAGTATATATCCGTAGCTTTCAAAGTTATTGATGGGGAACTTATGGGAGTAAACGAAGGGGTTAATCCTTGTATATTCAAGTCTAAGGTCAAGGTCTTTGAGGTATCCCGTCAGGGGGACCAGATGTACACCTCCTTGAACCCCTATCCAGTTGTGATGGCCTCTCCTGCTGAATATTTTACTGATGTAGATCTCGTCCACGAAAAGGGAGACATAGAACCTGAGACCATCTATCAGATTCACATCTATATCTCCACTCATCTGAAGGTTATCCGGATCACCGAGGTAATGTTGGGCAGACCAGAAGAACATAACCGGTATTAGGTACAAGACCTCAGGCCCACGGTCGCCGTAAATGACCGTTTCGCTCAGGCCTATATCAAGACCCCGGAGGGGGGTGAACTCTAACCTGTGGCCTGCGAGATATCTCCTCCTATAGAGCGTCCGCCTGAATCCTTCCGGTGTCTGGTAGGATCGTAACGTATCAACCAACCCTGAGTGAAGCCAGGCATGGATGTAAGTGAAGTCCAGCAGCGATCCATAGCTGGCCGATAGCTTCACCTGCCCATAAGATGGGGCCCAATCCGAAAGGGCAATCTGTCCATGATATCCCGGTCCCCACACATTGGAGCCTTTGCCAAATTCCAGTTTGAACCAGGGTAAAGCGATGGATATAGCGGCATCCACCTCATCGTGATCGATACGATCTCCATAATACCCTATATGGCCGATGCCTTTTTCAGAAAAACCTCCTCTCAATGGATCCTTAAGCTCTTTTTCCCAGGCCTCCCGCCACTTCTCTCCCACATGTCTTATCCCTTTGCCCCACTCGCTGGTATCCCTGGTATAGAGATAGAATCCTATAGTGTCATCGAGATATCCGTATATCTTCCCACCCCAGCTCCGCCTATAGACCGTTTTCCCCCCCCTGGTGTCCCAGGAGAATCTGACCACAGGGTCGAGCCAGAGCTGATTCCCCACTCCTTCGCCGCCCGCAAAGAGATGCCATCGGCCATGATGGGGGTCTTCCTCCTGGACGACTGAAGCACCCAAGGCCTCCAGTTCATACCTGAACTCCCGTTTTAACCACTCCAACTGTCGCACCTCCACCTCTGTCAGTTTATATCTATTCTGACTGTCCTCAATCTGCATCAGCAGCTCGGCCACTTTTATACGGGATAGCGGTCTGGTCCCATCCCTGACCCCCTTGATAATTCCTTTTGTCTCCATTCGCTCTATAAACTCATAAGACGGGTTGCCCAGAGGGACGTCGATGATACCGACGGCTGTATCTTGGCCGAAGGAAAGCAGTAGCATCACAAATACCCAGGGCCAGGGATGAAATCGTAACGATTTTAGAATGGAAAGGTAGCTCATCATTATCTTTCGATATCCTAAAAATGGTTCTGCTGATCACCTTTTAAAGAGAAGATAATAGACATTTGCGATGATTGCCACCTGTGACACAAAATTGACGAATCTGGAGAACATATGAAAGACGCTTGCAGGAACAACGACTGTGTCTCCGGGATTTACGGTGGGGATCAGGGCAGCATCGCCGGTTTCCATATATTTTTTTATGCTAACGGAGATAATCTGTGGGTTTTTCTGGCCAACCCTAACGATCCGTACGTCGTTGAGGTTGGCATTTTCGGTCGGGCCACCGGCATAGGAGAGCAGGGTCACAAGGTCCGTGGTACTGGGCACTACATACTGGCCTGGTTTAACAACCTGTCCCCATACATTCACCTCAATCAGCAGTTCATCCTCCGTACCAAGGGAAATCCGATATTTTGACGCCCTGGCCCAACCCGCTTCCTTCTCCTCGGCCAGGGCCTGGCTCAAATCTCCGAATGCTCCGATAACTAAGATTATAACAAACGAAATTAAGCCCCAAAAATGCAACCTGCTCATCTTCCCCTCCTTCCCATTGAGTTCTGTAACCACGGAATCAGATCGTTCATCTCGCCCTTATCGAAAACTCTACCCATTCGGATTTCGAACCACATCTGGGTTCAGGTCCAATCACATCGACCCGCCATCGGTAAAGACCTGGGGAAAGCTGCGGCTCCCGAGCCCTTCCGTCACTGTTATAATAGGTGATCACGGGTTGTTCATATCCCCTCAGATAGATCTTTTCGCTTATCCACACATGGCCCCCCTTAGAATCGATCAGTTTAATCACATAGGCAGTGATCCAGCTTGCCTCTCCTCCCCACCAGAAACGAAACTCAGGGGTAGCCTCCCTCACTTCACCCCTCGGAGCATCAAGAATAGGCTTGGGAAGAAGTTTGTAGTCGGCCATGTTGCTGAAATCGCTCCGCCGCCCCGTCCTGTTGACGGCTCTTATCCTGTAAAAGTACCGAACGTAATGGCTGACTCCCTCATCAATCCAAGAAACTGTGTCCGGTGAAATTTCAACTACATCTACGACCGGGACAAAGGCGATCAACGAATCGCCTGTCGCCTCCTCACTCCTCCTGTAGACTTCGTACCCGCTCAGTTCATCCTGCGGTGGTATCCAAACTACCCGAATCCAGTCACCATCAGGTATGGCACCGGTGCCGTAATCGGAGGGTGATGTCTCAGGTTGACTCCCAAGCAGCACCGGAGCCGCAGGAGCGAGATTCTCCTCCATAGCTTTACTACACCCAACAACAAAGGATAAGAATAACACAATGCGGACAGCTCTCAACCATTGCATCATTAGATGAAATGCTAAAGGATTAACTCCCGGCTTAGGATTAATAACGAGCTTACGGTTCAAAAGTCCATCTTGGCGCTGACCCGATGGACTGCCCCGAGATCCTGGGCAACAAATGCATAATCGACCTCAAAGGGCCCGAAGACAACCCCGACCCCAGCGCCAGGACCTTCCCGGTTTACCCCTCCTCTCAGGGCAACCCGACTATCAAACCAGTACTCCAGACCGGCCTTGATAGTCTCATCACCCTCTTTCTCCAGGGAGACACAAAGGTAATCATTCCAGGAGCGAAGCGGCTGAAAATAAGCGATGCTGAACCGGACGGTGTATGGGATTACATCATGATGTCTCGTCTCCCAGACGATCGTAGTGTTAGTGATATCAGAAACGACCAGACCGATGGAGACATCTCCAAGAGAATCGTGGCCGAAGAGGATGTTTGCGCCGAATCTGAGCATGAAGCCGGCATCGATCCCGATACCATTTGCTGAAGCACCTCCGAGGGATTGATGGATCAGCTTTAGATTCACCCCGAAAGGTACTTTGAGGGGAAGGATGAAGTATTGCCAGCCGAAATCAAGGTCAAACGCACCGACCTTTGAAAAAGTGAAGAAGAGAGCATCCTCTCTGTCAGAAAAATAACCCTTGGCTCCTTTCATGGCAAAGCTTAGCCGCTCTTCTATCCGTTGGGCGTCTCTCGGGAATGGGTCGTACCTGGGTATATTATCGGCCGAAACTCTCACCCAACTCACTGCGACCGCGGCCCTTTCGTTCAAGGGATAGACAACACTGAGGACATGAGACCCTACCAAGCCAAAAAGCGATGCGTACATCAGCCCTATTTCCTTCCCGTCCAAAAGCGAAATACCAGCAGGATTCCAGAAGGCCGCAAAGGCATCATCGGCCACTGCCCCGAACGCCCCACCCATACCCATCGGCCTGGCCCCGATCCCAATGTTCAGGAAGTCACCTGCCTGCTGTGTTGCAAGGCTAACCGAGGGTAAGCCGATTACGACCCCCAGGCAGAAGATGAGCTTCAGCCTGTTGTACACCCCATCCCTCCATGACCTGTGTTCATCTTATCCTTGCCACTTTCAGAGTCCTCTCCATCACCTCACCATTATCCAGAATTGCTTTCAACTTACAGAAGTAGAGTCCGTTAGCAAGCCTATCACCACCCTCGTTAGTTCCATCCCAACGGACCTCGTGATAGCCGGAGGCCCAGAGAGGACTGCCGTAGTCGTCGGTAACGTCGTCGAATGTTCTGACCAGTCTTCCTGAGATCGAGTATATCTTGAGCGACAGTTTTTGAGCAGGATTTCCGTCTATCCTGAAGGCAAAGATGGTCTCATCGGAGAATGGATTGGGAAAGTTCCCCAGAACGACAAGCTCCGTACCTTGGATGACGTCGAAGTCCATAATCTTTTGAGCTGCATTGCCTGAAGCATCCTTTGCAACAAAGCGGACGGTGTGGTGTCCCCGGGTCAGATCAGGGGAGAAATTTATGGAAACTGAATTGCCTTCGTAAGAAGATATGCGAAGTAATTGGGGGTCAACTGGCAGTCCGTCCAGAAATACTCTGATCTCGTCGAGGTTGATACCGTTGGCATCCCCCACCACGGCCGATATCTTCGGGTCCGCTGATATATACCCGCCATCCATGTAATACTGGTCCTCTACCGCTACATCGATCACGGGAGGAAGTCTGTCGTCATCCCTCAGCACCGTGAAACGACCGAAACGCGACGAGGAGGCTGAGATCGAAGACGGTCCGACAAGGCGGCCCAGACTGATCCATTTCCCTCCTTCTTCCTGCCATCTTGCAATGACAACATTCTCTCTTTCCAATAAAGAGTCCGGCAGATCTACCTTGAACCCTACAAGTAGACTGTCCTGCCCTATCTTCAAAGGCCTGTTAATCGGAGTAGCCTCGTAAACAACCCCATCCGGATATCCCGGAAGGGAAAGAGGCGTAAAATCAGGCTGGTCATCGAGGAACACAGGTCCCACAGCTCCTACCTTAAGCACCGCGCCTGAAACCCCACTCGGTATGGTCACCGTGAACGCTCCGTCTACATTTATGGTCTGAGGGCCCGTAATGTTAAACATGTCGACAAGAACCTGTTCAGAATAAACCTCCATGTCCTTTCCCTCGGTCAGGGGATTGATCTCCACGGTTATGGTCTGGACGCCGCCGGGTAGATCCGCGGGAATAGTACAGACCGCGGATCTACCCGGGTCAAGACCTGAGATAGAGGTCTCACCGATCATAGCCCTTGGTCTACTCTCAAGAAAGAAGACTATCCTGGCCGAGTCGGCTCGTGTATCGCCTCTATTGGAGATCCTGGCTGCCAATTGTACTTCCTCCTGACCCGTGAGAAATATGTCGTCAACTGTCAGATTGGGGCCGACGTTTACCTTGAAAACAAAATCCTTGCTCGTGAAGACGGAACTCACCTCGTCGGTCAGCGAGAAGTAAAACTTGATCTCACCTGGCGAAAGACCCACTAAAGGGCTCTCGGTAACAAATCTGTTCTGCACCCCGGTGCTCACCATTTTAATCGAGTCCCCTGTGGAAAAATGGCATATGAGCTCCTCTACGCCATCCGGATTCTCGACCTCCACACTTACCCAGAGACTATCTGATACACTTGGTGAGGGGGGCCTCAGGGATATAGAACCGATAAAAGGACGGAGAACCGAAAAATTAACCGCCCCCAGCCAGTCTGTCTTCTTCCCATCGGTAACATAAATCCTGACCTCCCCTTGCCCGATGGAAGTTGTATCGGGAAGAATTAAATTCCCAGAGAATCTACCCTCTATGACTGGCACAACAGACGTCCCCACTCTTCTCCCTGCACCGTCGAATAACTCGATCTCGGCCGTGCCGGAGGGAGCCTCTACCCTCCCTTCAACGACAAGGGAATCGCCTGGAGAAAGGCTCTTTCTGCCTACAATACGAAGTTCCACTCCTTTTGCAGGTACACCCAGCCTTGTCGCCGGGTCGCCCAGGAGTGTATACTGTTTCACCATTGATTCGGCGATAGATCCCGAGTACTTCGCTAAAAAGTCTGTCTTCGCCGCTGCCAGTACCTCCCCGAGGGTAAGCCTTTCGCCCTTGAGAAGGCTTGGTATGAGAGATCGAGCGAGATAGTAGTCATGCCAGAGCCAGCCAAGCCCTGTAGATCCCAGTACCGCCACTGCTCCTTTATTCTCCGCCCTGAGAAGTTCTTCACCAAGTGAACTCCGGTAGGGATTATCAAAGGCAGCGGTAAAGCAGGTCAGGCTTATGACAAACGGCAACCTGTTGAAATTGTTCAACCATTGTATGTCCTCAAGGCGGAAGAGGTTAGCATCGGACCATATAGCCCCTCCGCCATGTCCCAAGAAGTTGACCAGGATAACTCCCTCGTTGAGCCTATCTATCAAATCCTGTGTACCCCCAGAGTAGGGTTTCTCTTCCGGAGAATCACCATATGCATACAGGCGAACAGGGTTAAATCCCGGTGGGACAAGCTCTGTTATCAGTTGCTCGGATTGAGTTCGGAAGACCTCTCCTATGCCACCAATGAAGAGCAGATCCCTCCTCCAGCCACCAAGTTCAGGAGACCGTTCGTAAAGGATGATCTTCTCGATCACAGCCTCCAGTTCGGCTTTGTTCGAAACGGGAAGACGTCCCACAAACAGATCGGGCAAGAGATCAGAGCCTGAGACACAGCCGTAAAGATAGTCGGCAGCCGTCCACCCCCATTTCTCAGTATATGAGGGGTAAGGAGGAATAAAGTTTCCCTCACGTCCTGATGGACCCTTGTGATCCCAGCTTCCATCTCCGACCAGAAGCACAAACTTCGGGGGGTCTGCCCAGTTCTCAAATGCAAATTTCAGGAAGTCTCTGATAGCTTCCGGATTCGGTATTCCATAATTGAATTCATCGTATATATCCTGGAGCCTCACAGCCTGAGCGTTCAGACCCTGACTTCGACGGTGGTCAACAAGTTCCTGAGAGGTCTCTAAGAAAACCTCCGGTGCAATGAGGATGTAATCAGCCGAATTCTCAGGGGATCGGAGCACGGAAGGTTCGTCCTTTTCGATGAGGAGGGGCTTCCTCTTCTTTGACCTGAGGAGGGCCACATATTCAACATGATCGGATGTGATCTCGTCTTGAAAGACCACCTGATAACGCCCAGCTTCCTTGCCAAGTCCAACATGCTCAATCCTTATATCGCCGATCTTGCTCACATCTTTCTTATAAACCTCTATATCTGGCTCGGAGAATCCCTTGATCACAAAGTTATATAGCCCGAAGGGGGATTCTTTCGGCTTGCTGAATTCTATGTAATCGTCCTCCGCCTGATAGAGACGCGGGTACTCCACTTCAACCCAATTCAAGTAGACCACATCCATGGGGCCGGCTGATTTGGCAGCATCCCCCGGCAGGATGATGGTGAGGGTGTTCTCACCCTCCTTTAAGCCCTGAGCCCATGGGCCCTGGCCATGCGATCTGCACAATTGCTGGCCATCCCATGTCTCATCAGCCACTAAGAGGTCATTGAGATAGATGAGGGCATGGTGGTCAGGGCCTCCATCAGGATAGGATCTTCCCCTCATCATCGTGGTCACCGTCACGGGAAGAAAGGAACCCCTATCTGGCGAAGGCAGATGCAGCCTGAAAGACCGCAGATTCCCTCCCGTTATAGAGCCCCAGAACCAGTGGTCACTCAACTCCTTTATCCGCCCCAGACGATCCCAGTGTAGGTCCTCCTCAGCATGGACGGTGAACTCATAGGCGGTTGGGGAGTTGAATTTCAGAGGATCCGTCTCGACGATTCGTCCTGCCTCGCTTGCCAGACGGATACCAGGCCCCCTTCCCCATGACATCCAGTAGACATTACGGTCTGAATAAGGGTCCTTGTAGATGTCTGGGGCTCTGTCCCGGATGGTCGCTCTGTTGTACCTTCCATAGAATTCGATGAAATCGCCATCATCAAAGGAGCCGTCCTCTTCGCCCTTCACTAAGATGGGTAGCTCTCTCCCTCTATTCGTGATCCGGATGGTCCGGGGATCTATCCCCTTGATATCGATCCCTGCCTTCTGCAGATCTCTCCCGTCGATATGATAGATACCATCGGCATCGACCATAATACGATATCCACCTTCCCCAGATCCCTTCTTCCTCATGATCTGCCGTGCAGCCTTTTTCACAAGATACCGAGCTTCGTCATAGTTGAGCAGCTTAGAGGAAAGGAGTGGTTCTGGCTCCGCTGGGACGGTCACTGCCAAAGGTTGAGGATTTGAGAAGCTGATCTCCACTTCGATCCTTTTAAATGACACAAGTTCTCCGGTGGCAGGATTATATTGGAAGGGAGCTATCCGGAGACTTGCGGTGCGGTTCTGGCGAACCCATCCCAGTGGCTTGATAGATACAAGTTCGCCGGGGTACGGTGCTGCCCTGGCGTAGAAATCACGATCAATCTCAAATCTCGTCGTGAAGTCAAACCGATCTTCATCAACCTCCATTATCGGATTGGGAAGAATCGTGCCCACTTTAAGGGAGACCTTTTCGTAGTCGATCACTCGTGCAAAGACCTCCGAGTCACGGGGAATGCCCACCATGAAAGCGAAGACCGGGATCCGCGGCCTTGCTTCCTCAAGCGTGAAACCACACCCTTCCGACTCGAGAACTGTGTAACTGATATCCCCTACCGCCTTCTGCCACATCTCTAATTCCGGAGGGAAAAACCGTAGCACCATGCCATTGGAGTCGGAACGCAATATCTCGATGGATTCTCCCCGCATGTCATCAGCCATGGTGCTGGAAGCGCCCGAGAAGGGAAAAAGCGAGGAAAAGATAACGAAGACCAACTTGATCATCCGGATCCACATATATCGAGTCCCCTCAGTTATCTCCAACTCTCCACAGCTTCCACTATCAAATTTTTGTTGAGGCGAGCCGGAGTTCGGTCTTTAGGTTTTCATCCCTGGATCTACAAGCTTGGAGGCACGTCTTGCCCGGGATGAAATGCTAAAGCATTAACTCCGGGAACAAGCCGGGGTTAAACGAAGCACTATCGAATTTTTGTGAGCCGCAGCTCAGCCTTTAAGCTCTCATCTCGAAGCAAACGACGATTAAAAGAGCTTTTCCTTTATCCTTTATCCTTTTCTCACCTCCCACCGAGAAGTCTCATCAGCTCCTCCCTTAACTGGTCTGGCTCAAGTCTCTGCCATAGCATGCCGCCCACAGCGTAGGATATCGCCCGCGTCTCCTCTGAGATCACCACCACCACCGCATCAGATTCTTCTGAAAGTCCAATTGCCGCGCGATGCCGTGTACCCAGGGAGGGATCGATCGATGGATTTTCCGAAAGGGGCAACAGGCATCTGGCAGCAGCTATAACGCCCCCCTGGATCACTGCTGCACCGTCATGCAGGGGCGACCTTGCTGTAAAAATAGATGTCAAAAGGGCAGATGAAACCTCTGCCTCTAACTTCACGCCGGTTTCAATTATGGCCTTCAGGCCTACATCCCTGACCAGTACGATCAGAGCCCCATATCCCCTCTCCGAAAGCATCCTCGCGGCCTCTACCACCTCATCCACGATCCTGTATTCCCCTGCCCTGTAAAGATACCTGATGAATCTGCTCTGGCCCAGACGTATAAGTATGCGTCTCAGTTCGGGTTGGAAGAGCACCACCAGGGCTATAAGCCACACGGTCTGCATCTTTGCAACAAGCCATGATAGTCCGCTCATCCTGAGCAGTGGTGCGATGATCGAGACAACAATTATGACCAGCATCCCTGCCAGCATTGGGGCAGCACGCGTACCTCTCAGCAATCGGAAGAGCTGATAGAAGATAAAGGTGACCACCGAGATGTCCAGCAAATCTATTGCACTTACGGTGATAAACCCGATTTTAAACAGATCCATCTCTGCCCTCTATTTCACAGCATCGGCAATCCGGGCCACTCTGACCATCTCACGCACGTCATGGACGCGAAGGATATTCGCCCCATTGGCTATGCCAATTGCAACCGCGGCGGCAGTTCCTTCCAACCTCTCTTCGACCGGAAGATCGAGGACCTTACCTATGAACGACTTCCTGGAGGGACCGATCAGAAGCGGGCAGCCAAGTGAACCGAACTCCCTCAACCGTCTTAGTATCTCCAGGTTATCCTCCATCCTCTTCCCGAATCCTATCCCCGGGTCGATAATTATGTTACTGCGCCTGATGTGGGCTGCCTCAGCGGCCTCTATCCTCTCGCTAAGAAAACCATAGATCTCACCCACCGGATCCACATACGAGGGGTTCTGCTGCATGGTCTTGGGAGTCCCCAGCATATGCATCAGGACGACAGGGACATCATATTCTGCCACGACCTTTGCCATATCAGGGTCAAAACGGAGTGCACTTATGTCGTTCACCATACCAGCGCCTGCATCGAGGGCACGTCTTGCGACTCCGGCCTTGTATGTATCTACGGATATTGGTACAGGCAGTCTGTGCGACAGGCTCTCGATCACCGGGATCACCCGTTCTACCTCCTGATCGAGGGGAAGAGGCTCAGCCCCAGGACGTGAGGACTCACCCCCGATATCGATTATATCCACACCCTCCTCTACCATCTGTTCGGCCCGCTCTATCGCCTCCTGAAGCTTCAAGAACCTTCCCCCATTGTAAAAAGAATCGGGGGTCACATTCAAAACCCCCATAATATAAGATCTGGCCGACAAATCCAATATCCGATCACCGAGTTTGATTTGCAACTCCTTATGGGACTCCTGAACTCTTATATAATCAGCGATTTCCCGGGCGATATCGCTCAAGCCAAAGGGACCTTCCTGTATCTTTGACACCAGTTGCTTCAACTGTTTCCTTGTCCCCATCAAAAGCAAGGGGGATCTGTCAACGCGGCAGGTCACCACATCCCGGGCCACAGCGGCGTCCCCTCCAAGGGCAAGCATCTCCTGTTTCAAGATGTTCGCAGCAGGAGACATCACCTCCTCTACTCTTACGACATCGAAAAGGGCCTTATCCACCATCCGGGAGATGCCGCCTTCATCGGCTCCAATCGCCCTCATCTCATGCTCAATCTCATCCTTACCTTTAAGAACAACACCTCTAACTCTGAACATCTTTTGCTATCCTGCCATCCTACCTTGTGGTTGGTTGGCTCGTACACACCCTCTTCCGCCAAATAACGGTAAGAACTTTATGCCCTTCCACCCATGATCATCGAGAAGGCCTCCAGCCTGGATGCCTCCTCTCGCATGATGCCACGCATGGCCGAGGTAAGGGTTAGAGAACCAGGTTTCCTCACCCCTCTCATCGTCATGCACATATGTTCTGCCTCTATCACCACCAGGACCCCCTTAGGTTGAAGCACTTTCAGAAGTGTATCAGCTATCTGCGTGGTGAGACGCTCCTGCAATTGAGGCCTCTTTGCAAGGGTGTCCACCGTCCTCACAAGGCTGTTAAATCCTGTAACCCGATTTTTATTAGGAATATAGGCGACATGTGCCTTGCCGAAGAAAGGGAGGAGATGATGTTCACAGATCGAGTAGAACGGGATATTTTTCACCATAATCATCTCATCCTGATTTGCAGCGGTGAAGATCTTGACCGTCTTTTCAGGTTCCTGGGATAAGCCTGCAAAGATCTCTTCATACATCTCGGCTATTCTTCTGGGCGTATCCCTTAATCCTTCTCGGCACGGATCCTCACCGATCCCCTCAAGCAACATCCTCACACCCATCTCGATCTTGGCCTTGTCCATCTCCAGCACTTCCTCAGCGGTTAACGGGAGGGAGTATGGTCTTCCTCGCT
>DTYK01000121.1 GCA_012961925.1 Candidatus Latescibacterota bacterium | reverse complement strand
TGGAGCAGTTCTCGATAAAGTTGCACAAGTCTCTGGCTATCTACCGACCAGTTGTAGCGATTTAAGATGGCTTGCCTCCCCCTTTTGCCTATCTCTAAACGTAACTGAAAATCTTTAAGGCAGATAACTTTCTCAGCCAGATCTTGAGGATTTCCAGCTTGAAAGACAAGACCGCCACTCACTTCCTGGACAATTTGTTCCAGGGATCTACAGTTGCTAACTATTACTGGTTTGCTAAGATACCAATAGTGGAAGAGTTTATGAGGCATAGCTGTTTCCGTTTTCTCCATTCGCAGTAAGGGGATAAGGCACACATCGCTTGATGCAATATAAGTGGGGATTTCCTTAAAAGACACCCATCCTGTAAAATTAACTCTGTTATTTATTCCTTTAACTCTAGCCAATTGCTCTAAGTGGTAACGGTTACGTCCTTCACCTACCAAGATAAGCTTTGCATTAGGGATAGACTTTAAAATCATGGGCATAGCCGCAATAGCAGTTTCAAGGCCTCGATAGATTCCAAATCCCCCTTCATACAGGATGATAAAATTCTGTTCTCGAATCTGTTTGACTTTTTGCCAGTTAATAGTTGGAAAATCAGATGTATTTATGGTGTTAGCAACAACGCTAAATTTCTCTTCAGGAAATCCTAACCGCACAAATCGTTCTTTATCCTCTTTTATTACCACAATGATCCGATCGGCCTGGGCTACCATCTCTCGTTCATAGCGCTTCCAACGATTATACTCTAAGAAGGGTCGGGCTAATCTTTCTTGAGCGTATTCCCATGTCTTTAAAGCTGCTGGATAATTTTCATGAAAATCTAAGATCAGAGGAATCCCCCATAGCCTTGAGAGTCGTAAACCCACACAAGCTAAGGGCAAATCATGGATATGAAGGGCGTGTAAAGGGATTCGAGATTTCCGCACAAAATGCTCCCAGAATTTTCTGTAAAAAGGAAATTTTAATATAGTAATATGTAGCTTATTAAAAACTGCCTTACTGATTCTTCTCCGATGGACAAACACACGGTCCGAGAACTGTTCCATCAGCGGCTGATCCTCAAAACTGAGGCAGAAAATGTGAATCTCAAAACCGTGTCTGGCCAGGGTCAGGGCCTCATTTTCAACTCGGATATCCGGGGGAAACCTCCCCTCCAGAAGCATACCGATTCTTTTGGGCCGAGCAGTACTCATAAAGTTCCTTTAGCTACATCATCTAAGATCCTGGCTAGTTTTTGGGTTAACTTTCGGCGGTCAAATTCCATTATCTTTCTAAAATCGCCTCTTTCCAGGGTGCCCTTTTTCCAATCCATGTAATAGTTAAATATGGCCTCTTTAATTTTTCCTATCGCCTTGGGTGGAATTACAATGCCTGTGTTGGTATCTCTGATCAGATTAGCTGCTTCTCCCTCTGGTGCCAGGGCTAAAATAGGCTTTTGAGCGCCAAGATATTCAAAAAGCTTTCCCGTCAGAATACCTCGATTAACGGGGGCATCGTCGATGATGAGAAGGGAGACATCCGTGGCTAAAAGATAGCCCAGACATTTCTGGTGGGAAACATAAGGGATCACCTCAACCACATCGCGCCAAGTATGGGATTGTAATTCATCTAAAATGGTGCGACCTATGCGGCCTATAAAGCGAAATCTGATGTGATCCCTTGTCTCCGGTTGTTCCTTAAATACCTCTTGGAGGGCCTTGAGTAAAGCTCCCGGATGGCGATTCCCATACAGAGATCCCGTATAGGTGAAGGTCAGGCGGGCATCCTTCTTTTGGGGCTTTGCCCATTGAAAATCCTCTGCATCGTACCCATTGGGAAGCCACTGCCAACGCTCATCCCTGATCCAGGTGTGCCGCCCTTTAAGATCCGCCCAGATGCCTTCTGAGACAGTCACGATGCGATCGGCCCATCCAAGAACCATCTCTTCCATCCAAAATTCAAGGCGTCGGGAAAGCCAGGGGCGGCGCTGAGGAGTTGAAAGCCATCCGATCCAAGAATCTCGAAAATCCACCACCCAGGGCAATCCCGTGAGACGCTTGAGGAAAAGGCCGATAAGATGGCAAGTGTAGGGGGGAGCTGAGGAGTAAAGCAGTTTAATCCCCTCACGGCGTACGACCGTTAAACCTTTCCAAAGGGCAAAGGGGAACCAACCGATTCGGGCATCTGGGACGAAGAAGGCCTCTCGCACCCATTCAGCCAGGCGCTCCGGCCATTGGCGGCGTTCGGCTTCGCTGAGGGTCAACGTAGCAATGTCCACTGCTTCTCCCGCTGGACGCCCCGTCCACTTCCGGTACAGGGAATAGGGTTCAAAAATCCAGGCTTTATATACGGGCATCCTCTCTGGAACCTCCATTAGGAGCGAGGGGTCATAAGCCGGGTAATCTGCATTCCGGGCGGTTAACACCACAGGTTGCCACCCAAATTGGGGTAGATATTTCACAAATTTGAGTGTCCGCTGCACCCCTGCCCCTCCACAGGGAGGGAAATAATAGGAAATGATCAGGACTTTTTTACTCGTTTTAGCTTTAGGCATATAACCTTATCTAAGCGAGGTGATTTTGATTACTGACTCGGCGTTTTCTAAGCACTATGGGAATCCCATACATGGGCGGATTCAGTGATATCTTCGAATGTTATTTTGTCCAAAGCTTCCCTTACCCCCATATTAACTTTTGCGAGGAAACTCCATTTCAGTGTGTTGAAAATTCCGCTCAAGGGTCTTTGTATTCGTAGCAGCGAAAAAAATAAAAAGCACCTGCGATCTATTTGCTTCAATTTTAAATCTCAATGTCCAAAATCCTGTTTCCCCTAGGATCAAAACTCTTATTTAGCTTCCCACAAGACTTTCCACAGCCTCGACCATCTTGTCCCAGGAGTATTTCTCCTTCTCCCGGGCGATGTTTTCGGAAAACCCAGCTCCCTCCTCAAAAAACCTGAGGATGGCCCCTGCCAGAGCTTCAGGATCCTTAGGAGGCACGATAAACCCCGTGCGCCCCTCCCCCACCACCTCCGGCAATCCCCCCACAGCGGTGGTGATCACCGGTTTGTTAAAATTATAGGCGATCTGAAGGATCCCACTCTGAGTGGCCGAGACATAAGGTAGCACCACCACATCACAGACCGAGAAGTAAACCCCCACCTCCTCATTTGGAACATACCTGTCAACGAGCAAAACCCTCTCCCCCAGTCCTAACCCCTTTATGAGCCTCTCATATTTACCCCTGTCCTCGTAAAACTCCCCAGCTACCACCAATTTAACATCCACCTTCTCCAGAACTAAGGGGAGGGCCCGAATCAAATATTCTAGCCCCTTGTAAGCTCGAACATATCCGAAGAAAAGGATAACCCTTTCCTCATGGATACCCAGCTTTTCCCTGGCCTGATCCCGGCTGTAATGGCTTTTAAAGATGCTGTAGACAGGATGGGGAACTTCTCTATAATCGGCATCGGGACGGAACCTCAGGAGGTCGTCCCTTACCACTTTGGATTGAACAATAAAATAATCCACAAACCTCAAAGCCAATCTGGTCAAGAAAAGATCCCCACCCCGCCTCTCATGAGGGATGATGTTGTCGCAGATGAAGAGGGACTTAGTAATGGTAAACAGCCTGGTCAGAAAGAGGATGCTGGCATAACAAGGGGCGAAGAAGGGCATCCAGTATTTGAAGATTAAAAGATCTGGTTTCTCCATTTTTATCCTCAAGAAAGTCCTCACCCAGCTGATGGGATTGATGGAGTCCACCAGCGGTTCGGATTCTATGGGATCGACCTCCTGGCTGAAGTCCTGCTGCGTCCTTCCGGGAAAGAAGATGCGCGGATACTGCCTTTTAAAAGAGATCACCTTGACCTGGTGTCTTTCCCTCAATTTGGAATACAGCATGGAGATGTAATGGGCGATTCCCCCTCGCAGGGGATAGGCTGTCCCGATGATGACTATCTTGATGACTTACCTCCCTTTATCATTCAAGAGCCTGCAACAGACCTCGAAGACCCTCTCCGGGTAGATATATTGCATGCAGTTGTTGGGACACTCAGGGGAGTAGAAACAATCGCATTCGAACTCCGGTTCTAAAATTTCCCCTAATCCGTAGAGTTCGAACTCTTTTTTATTAAAGACATTATTGAAGAGGACGATTTTCTTACCCAGTCCGATGGCGACATGGGCTGCCATGGTGACAGCGGTGACCACAAGGTCGCACTGATCCACCAGGCTGATGAACTGCTTCAGGGGGAAGTGTCCCAGATAGGAAGCGCCGCTTCTCTGAGATATCCTCAAGTTCTTTTGATGTTCGGCCTCACCCCCCAGGATCAGAACACCGAACCCCTCCCCTTTCAGCCTTCTAGCCAGATCGATCCAGTTCTCCTCAGGCCACAGTCGTGACCTCCACTTGCCTCCGCACCCCGTGTTCAGGCCGATCAGGGGTCTGGGCTCAGGGATGTCCCAATGGAAATTTTCTGATTCGAGGATGTATCTCTCCCCGGAGAATCGGAATCCGCAGAGCTCGAGAATCTCCTCAGGGTAGCTTTTGGTCTTTGCCCTGTTGTAGTCATCGAACAACCCTGTTAGAAACTTGTGCTGGGCGTCCTGATTGATGGGGAAACATCTGCCGTCCTTGAGGGTGAAGCCCTTCTTCACCTCGGCTGAGATGAGTTCAGTCAGGGCGCAGGCCTCCTTCTCTTTGTCCAGGTTAAACAGATAGTCGAAATAAGTCGCCTGGAGGAGTAGAACGCTCTCCAGTCGGAAGGGGAGGATATGGTCCACGAGGCTGGGCACCAGTTCCGGGAAGCGGGTGAGCCAGTAGAGCTCAGCCTTCGGATAGACCTCCTTCAATTTGCGGAGGAGGGGGGTGGTGCGGATCACATCACCAGCAGCCCCCAGCTTGATTATCAGAATTTTTTGCTCTACTCTGTCGTAATGGGGACAATCAGAGCAGTGGACGCCTTCTTTTTTATGGTAAATGCAAGGCACCTCGCCCTTGAAGTGGCGGCAATCGGATTTGAAAAGCTCATTCATCTAATCCCAGGGTAGTTTTTATAGAATACTCCTCAAAAGATTCTAGCTCGAAGCGGACAGACTTTAAGATCAGGTCGTCCAATAGCCTGCTCCGCTTATCCATGATCACCCTATCTTTACTGTCGTTATCCCGAATGCCGGGATCTGGACCTTCAATACCTTGCCCTCCATCCTCGCAGTGCCGTCCGGAAGCGGCCTTTCCAAGAGGTCCACTTCAACGGCGGAGGAATTGGGCTTTGCCAGCGATGGATCCAAACGCACCTGCGCCTCGGTGGACTTACCCTCCGTCTCGTAAAGCCTTACTATCAGCGCATCGTCATCCTCCTCGGCCTTTTTGATACTGGAAAGGAGGATGTTGGGGGGGCTAACCGATATAAACCCTCCTTCCTTAGGCAGGTCCCCCTCGTGTACGTCGGTGGCCACCAGCTCCGGGGGGTGGTTGAACTCGTAGCCGGCCCTTGCAGCTTCCGATGGGTTCCAATCTCTCCCGTGCGGCACGATGGCGAAGCGGACTTCGTGCCTTCCCAACTCCGGAAGGGGGTCCGGGTCGTAGCTGCTCCTCAGGAGGGTGAGCCTTATCTCCTCCTCTGTGGTGCTGTGTCCGTACTTGCAGTCGTTGACCAATGTGGCCCCAACCACTCCCCGGCCCTTTACCCGCCTTCCGGTCAGATCCACCCATTTAAGGGCCGGCACTTCTTCTCCGTCGGCAGGCCTTTCTATGTACCCGAAGGGTATCTCAAAGCACGCCTTCCCCTCCCTCAGGGCCAACGGGAAGACGACCCTCAGCATGGGTACCCCGTACTCCGGACTACCCCGCTCCAGCCATTCCACCCTGAGCGTGAACTCCACCCGGGGCAAACCCGCCTTTAAAGAAATATCCAGGGCAAACCGGGAGTCACGGAACTTCCGGTGCGCCCGTATCGTAGCGATATACGGCCCCCGGTGCACCACTTCCGTGGTGGCCCCCTGCAGAAGGTCGAGCCTTTCCACGATCTGCCCTATTTCCCATGCTGTCATCCCGTGGGGAGCCTCCAACAGCCACTGAAGGAACCCCAGCCTTTTGCCCTCCGGGACGAATTCGTATCCGGTGCGCTTGTCCACGAGGGATGAGAGGGCCCCGGACCCCTGGTCCACCTCCACCTTCAAGAACTCGTTCTCCATAACCCCGCCGTCCGTCCGCACACTCTCGGGCGAGGTCAAGGGAGCATATGAGCGGGATATGGAATATACACGATACCCCACAGGGGGGAGCTTCCGGACAGGGAACGCTACGGTCGTAAACCTATGTCCCCAATAATTCCCCTTGTCCAACACCTGCCCCGCGAATTCCTCCCCCTCGGCCGTCCGCACCAGGACACACTCCTCCGGGATTTCCTTGTCCCATACCTTGGCCGAGACCACGTCGTCCCTCTCCCAGGGGTTGGGGTTAAAGACGAGGAAAGGCTCCGCGGAGACGGCACCCCCGCTCAAATCCGATACTGTGCCAAGTGCGCTCTCGTTGCCCGCTCCAGCCCCAAGCCCCGGCCCGGTACCGGGCCCTCCGTCCATACCGGAAGTGTCCACGTCGGCCGCCAACGCCCTCAGGCTCCTGGTCTTGATCGTGCCCGTCTTGGCCAAGATCTCCTGGAAGAGCCCCTGGGCGTATTCGTAGGTCGCATGTACGCCCGAACCTGGGAGGATATCGTGGAACTGGTTGAACATGGCATTTCTCCACGCCGAAAGCAGCTCCTGCGACGGGTAGGCCGTTCCCAGCAGTCTGTGGGCCACGACCGCTACGACCTCGGCCTCTACAAGCCTGTTCTCGCTGATGCGGTTGGCCCTTTTTATCTCGCTCTGGGATGTATAACATCCCCTGAACACGAAGTTCAGCTCATCGTCCACAACGGGGAGGTCCTCCGGAAGCTTCTGCTCTATGGCTGAGAAATATTCCTCGGTGGTGCTCAGCCTTATGTTGGGGAATATGGGCCAGGAGTCCATCTCCCTTGCGGCCATGAGGTCCCCCTTCGTCGGGCCTCCTCCGTGGTCCCCGACCCCGTATACGAAGAGGTAGTCCTTAAGCCCCGTAGCCTTCTCGAACTCGAAGAGAAGTCTCGTCATATCCGGGGTGATGGAGCCGTTGTACCAGAGCACCCCATCGTCGAAGGCCAGGACCCTGGAGCCGTCCGGCCCCTGCCACCAGAAAAGCCTAAGGCCTTTGCCCCCCCGGCAGAAGTAGTACCTAACAACGCCTGCCCTCGCAAGCACCGAGGGGACCGTGCGTGCATGCCCGAAGAGATCGGGCTCCCAATCTATCTTGACGGAATCTATCGGTATACCAAGTAGCTCG
>DTYK01000120.1 GCA_012961925.1 Candidatus Latescibacterota bacterium | reverse complement strand
TTCTCATCTGGCCATTGCCCATCAATTTTATAACGATACTCTATTTTGTTAACTCCAGATGGATGAGGTCATCTTTGAAGAATTCAAAGGGACAGGTAATATGGAGATCCAGCTTGACAGGAACCTGAGCAACCGTCGGATCTTCCCCGCAATTGACGTAAACCGTTCAGGAACCAGAAAGGAGGAACTACTGTTCTCCCAAACGGAGGTGAACAGGATCTGGTTGCTTAGGAAGCTTTTAAACCAGATGCCGGCAGATGAGGCGATAGAATTCCTGATAGAGCGCTTGAGAAGGACCAAATCAAACAAGGAATTCATAGAGTCAATGAATGAATAACTCAGTCTCAACCATATAAATTATGAGACTTTCCCGAGAAAGGGGGTGTTCTTAGTTGAAAAAGGGGATACATCCAAAATATGTGGAGACCACGATCACCTGTAGCTGTGGTAATTCCATCCGTACCAGGTCTACGATGGAAAACCTGAGGGTCGAGATCTGCTCGAAGTGTCATCCATTTTACACCGGGAAGCAGAAACTCGTCGACTCGGGTGGAAGGGTTGAGAGATTCCAGCGGAAGTACGGATTGGATCAAAAAAAGTGAGGTTTTAATGCATTGCGGAGTTCAGAGGGATCGCCATGAGAGAAAGATCCATGCTTGAAGCACTGGAACAGATGGAGAAAAGGTGGTTCCAGATTGAAGGGCTTTTAAGTGACCCAGAGGTCGTTTCCGATCATGAACGCTACCGAGAACTTGCTCGTGAGCACGACACCTTGAGAGAAGCGGTCAGCCTTTATCAGGAGTACCGGGCTATTGCAAAGGGATTGGAGGAGGCGGAGGGGATTATCAAAAACCCCGAGGAAGAGGCTGATGCGGAGTTGATAGCCCTGGCAAAGGGTGAGATCGAGGAGCTATTGGCACGCAAACGGGCTATCCTTCAAAGGTTGCGAGACCTTCTAATTCCACGAGACCCCAACGAGGGTCGCAACACAGTTGTTGAGATCAGAGCCGGGACCGGCGGTGAAGAGGCAAGTCTCTTTGCCGCTGATCTGTTTCGAATGTATTTAAGGTATGCTGAGCATCAGGGATGGAAGGTCGAGCCCCTCAGTTCCACACCCACTGATGTGGGTGGCTTCAAGGAGATAATCTTTCTGGTCTCAGGGGAAGGCGCTTATGGTAAGCTTAAATATGAGAGCGGTGTGCATCGGGTGCAACGCGTGCCTATTACCGAGTCAAGCGGAAGAATCCATACATCGGCTGCATCCGTTGCCGTCTTGCCTGAGGCCGACGAGGTTGATGTGAAGATTGATCCTGATGATCTCAGGATAGATGTTTTCCGCTCGTCAGGTCCTGGAGGTCAGAGCGTTAACACTGCCGACTCAGCGGTAAGGATAACGCATATCCCCACGGGTTTGGTCGTTCAGTGTCAGGACGAGAGGTCCCAGCATAAGAACAAGGCTAAAGCTCTTAAGGTCTTGAGGGCTCGACTTCTTGACATGGTACAGAGCGAACAACAGGAGAAGATCTCCAGAGCGAGAAGGCGTCAGGTTGGATCAGGGGATAGGAGTGCAAAGATTCGGACCTACAACTTTCCACAGGGCAGGGTGACGGATCATCGTATCAACCTTACCCTCCACAGATTGGAGCAGATCCTTGAGGGGGACCTCAACGAACTTATCGATGCCCTCCAGTCGGCAGATCGGATGGAGAGGGAAGAAGAGAGCCCGGTAAATTTCCGCTAAAAATACGGCTGGAGACCGAGCTTTACTCCCCCGATTATGGAGAGAGATAAGAACTGGAAACTTTTAGAGATCCTTAACCGGACGGCAGATTATCTGAAATCCAAGGCATTTGAAAATCCCCGCCTTGATGCGGAGCTTCTTCTGTGTCATACGCTCGGGTTAAGACGCCTCGACTTATACCTGGAATATGACCGCCCCATCTCCAGGGAAGAGCTCGACCGCTTCAGGACTGTCCTTCAGAAGAGGCTTAAGCATACCCCCATCCAATACATCACTCAGAAAGCGGAGTTTATGTCGCTGCCCTTCGTTGTGAATCCTTCCGTGGCCATCCCCCGTCCCGAGACTGAAGTCCTTGTGGAGACTGTGATCGCAAGGTTGGGAAGGCAAAAGGGACCTTCTGTTGTTGCTGACATCGGGACCGGCTGCGGCGCTATTGCCATCGCCCTTGCGAAGCAAATGGATGATGTATCGGTGTATGCAACCGACATATCCGGTGAAGCGATTGAGGTTGCCCGACGGAATGCCCACATAAACGGTGTTTCAGACAGGATAACCTTTCTCCAGGGAGATCTTTTGACTCCGCTGGCCAGTGCCCCGAAGGGACTCGACGCGATCGTGTCAAATCCTCCTTATATTAAGCATGCCGATATCAATATATTACCGGCTGAGATAAAGGATTACGAACCGCCCTCTGCTTTCGACGGGGGGCCTGATGGGCTTTTTTACCACCGGGGGCTTATCGAACGGTCTCCCGAATTCCTTAAGGCGGGGGGTATTTTGGCCTTGGAGGTTGGTGACGGACAGGCAGGAGAAGTCTCCAAGCTTATGGAGTGTGGGCTGGTATTCAAACGGATTGAGAAGGTGAAGGACCTGAACGGAGTAGAGCGGGTTGTCCTTGGGGAGAAGGTGTGAACTTTTTAGCTGAAAATCGGATTTTCATGTTTCGTGGTACCCCTCAGGGACATGAACGTTTGGTCGGAAAGAGAGCTCCGAAAGGGTTTTTAATCGTGGCGATGTGGACCGATGGGGTCAGTCAAACATACCGCTAATATGCAGTAATCACTGCTCGGATGCGCCATCCCTCTCAATATAAAGGACGCCTTTTCAACAAAATAATACGGGGGTGATGAAATGTCAACCCTAAGATTTTTCGACCCGTACTCGATTTTCTGCTTGACAAACACATCGGATGGTGTTATAATTAAGGTTGTTAGCTTTTGAACATGGACGCAAGGGGGTGACTCTCGATTGTCTACCTGGCTTGATATCCTCGAGTTACCCCCCCCAACTTATTTGGGGTTTAAGAATTTCGGCATTAAGATGCCGCTTAGGGGACATAACAGGTTTATACCCCCTGATCCT
>DTYK01000119.1 GCA_012961925.1 Candidatus Latescibacterota bacterium | reverse complement strand
GAGCCGATGACGGTTGGGGCGAAGGCTTCGGACTGCCCTTCCTTTTCTTTGAGCAAGCAAAGAAAAGGAAGGATAATAAGTAGAAACTCCTGTTGGTCTGACGCTGAAGACCTCGCTAAAAAATGTGAATCCGTCCCCAATTTCTTCCTGGAGAAGGAGAATGAATAAAACGCCTGTCAAGGGGCTTTACCTGATTACGGACTCCAAGCTAACAGGTGGCAGACCTCTCACCGAGATTGTAGAGGCCGCAATAAAAGGCGGGGTAAAGGTGGTCCAGTACCGAGAGAAAGATCTTTCTGAAGAGGATATGATAAGGGAGAGCAGGAGGCTTCTTGAGGTGACGAAGCGATATGGAGTCCCCCTGATTATCAATGATCACGTAAAGGTAGCAATATCAATAGGTGCCGATGGTGTCCATCTGGGCCAGGAGGATATGTCTGTTGAAAAGGCTCGAAAGATGCTCAAGAAAGACAGGTTGATCGGCATCTCTACTCACTCGCTTGATGAGGCCCTTTACGCCTGCAATCGAGGAGCGGACTATATTGGGGTGGGGCCAATTTATGTGGACAGCAACATCAAATCTGTAAAGCCCGATGTCAAAAGACCTGTGGGTGTAGAGCTTATCACCAGGGTGAAGGCGGCAGTGCCCATCCCCGTCATCGCTATCGGCGGCATCAACAGGGAGAACATCAGTGAGGTCGTAGGGGCAGGAGCGGACGGCATAGCGGTGATAAGGGCGATTTTCGGGGCTGAAGATCCATACAAGGCAGCATTAGAACTTGCCCAGATCTGCAATCCTCCATGAGCGGCCGTTTTTCCGCCCCTCTACCCGAGCGAAGTGAGGGCGAGTCGGCGTTCGGCCTTTAGGCCTTCATCCCCAGATCTATAGACTCAAGGGCTTGAGTCGGAGTTCAGCCTTCAGGTTTTCATCCCCGGATCTATAAGCTTGGAGATACGTCTTACCCAAGATGAAATGCTAAAGCATTAACTCCTGTGAAATGCTAAGGCATTAACTTCTGGAGTGAGCCGAAGACGGTTGTAGAGCCAGGGTTTATCCCCGGCCGAAAGGACGGCGGCGGATAAACCGCCGCCTTACGGTTGTCCTTTCTTTTTTTCCTGGACAAGCAAAGACTGTTCTCCCCCATGGACAAACATCATCTGAAGAGAGCATTGACGATTGCTGGATCTGACCCATGCAGTGGAGCGGGAATCCAGGCTGATCTCAGGACCTTTTGGACGTTAGGGGTATACGGAGCTTCAGTAATAACCTCAGTAACAGCGCAAAATACCATAGGTGTCAAGGGAGTCTATGGCTTGCCCGGCCGATTCGTCGCCTTACAGATAGATTCCGTGCTCTCCGATACTGGTGCCGATGCTGTCAAGACCGGGATGCTGTTAACACCGGAGATAGTGGAAGTTGTGAGCCAAAAGATCAGAGAATATCGGGTCAAGACCCTCGTGGTAGACCCGGTTATTCTCGCTCACAGCGGCTATCGTCTCCTTCAGGAGGAGGCTATAGGAGTACTGAAGGGCCAACTGATCCCTCTTGCCAGGCTGGTGACACCCAACCTTTATGAGGCTAAGACCCTGACAGGACTGGAGCGGGTGGATGATACCGCCAGGATGAAGCAAGCAGCGAGGGTGATGAAAGAGATGGGAGCTGAATTCGTCCTGATCAAGGGAGGACATTTAGAGGGGGAGGCAATAGATCTGCTCTACGATGGGAGCGACTTCAGAGAATTCAGGTCCGAAAGGCTAAACGTCGGAAGGACACATGGCACAGGGTGCGTCCTTTCAGCGGCAATAACTGCATGGCTGGCTAAGGGCCTCGAAGTGAACGAGGCGGTCGAGCGGGCAAAGCAACATGTGACCAGAGCGATCGGCTCTGCCCTGTCCCCCGGGAGGGGAAGCAAAATCCTCGGGGTTTCTTAGCGGATCTCGCCGCACATGACCCATCCCACATAACCGTTCACCGTTTAACCGCTCACCGGCAGTTGTGCGCGCCTGAGCCGTAGAACTGTCCGGTGAACGAAGCGACCGTTTTCCCGCCTGTCTGAGCCTGAGCGAAGCGAGGATGAGCCGGAGTTCAGCCTTCAGGCTTTCATCCCCGGATCTACAAGCTTGGAGATACGTCTTACCCAAGATGAAATGCTAAAGCATTAACTCCTGGAGTGATCCGAAGAGGGTTCAGTAGCAGCGACCTTGAGGTCGCCATTTATGGAGGTCTAAAGACCTCCACTACAAATCTGCTCAGGCGTTCGGCAGAAGTCCAAGGGTCTCTCTCACCTTACGCTCAACGGTGGCGGCGATCTCAGGGTTTTCCTTCAAAAAGAGCTTGGCGTTATCCCTACCCTGCCCCAACCTCTCACCTTCGTATGAGAACCAGGTTCCGCTCTTCTCTATGATGTTGTTGGCAACGGCAACGTCGAGCAGGTCCCCTTCCTTTGATATCCCCTCTCCATATATGATATCGAACTCCGCGGCTTTGAAGGGCGGTGCCATCTTGTTCTTCACTACCTTGACCACTGTCCTGTTCCCGACATGCTGATTACCGCTTTTGATAGCACCCGTTCGCCGGATCTCCATCCTGACCGAAGAGTAGAACTTAAGGGCCCTCCCTCCGGTTGTTATCTCAGGATTTCCAAAAACCACTCCGATCTGCATCCTCACCTGGTTAATGAAGATGACACAGGTGCGGGACCTGCTGATAGAGCCCGTTAGCTTCCTCAGCGCCTGCGACATCAGTCTTGCCTGCAACCCCATATGGGCATCGCCCATTTCACCCTCCAGCTCCGCCCTTGGCACAAGAGCCGCCACGGAGTCTATTACGATCACATCCAGCGCTCCACTCCGAACCAGGGTGTCAGTTATCTCAAGGGCCTCCTCTCCGCAGTCGGGCTGGGAGATGAGAAGATTATCGACATCGACCCCCAACCTTCTGGAGTAGGATGCATCAAGGGCGTGTTCCGCATCTATAAAAGCCGCCAGCCCACCGGTTTTCTGGGCCTCGGCCACTATATGCAAGGCCAGGGTTGTCTTCCCAGAAGCCTCGGGGCCAAATATCTCGGTTACGCGCCCCCTTGGCACCCCGCCGATCCCCAGGGCAGCATCGAGTCCCAGAGAACCTGTGG
>DTYK01000118.1 GCA_012961925.1 Candidatus Latescibacterota bacterium | reverse complement strand
TGCCTGTTGTTAAGCATAATCATAACGATCATCCTGAACCTGTTCCTCAGAAGGTGACGAAGAAGATGAAGTTGTCAGATTACGATTATGATCTGCCCCGGGACCTGATCGCCCAATATCCGGTGCCAGAACGTGACAGGTCTCGCCTGATGGTATTACACAGGACCGAAGGGCGGATAGAACATCGCCTGTTCAGAGACCTTGTGGAACATCTGGACGAGGGAGACTGTCTGGTCTTTAATGAGACGAAGGTTATCCCGGCAAGGTTGGTGGGGGAGAAGGCAACCGGAGGGAAGGTGGAGGTCTTCCTGACGAGGCAGAGGGATGAGGGGACGTGGGAAGCGCTGGTGAGGCCCGGGAAAAGGGTGCCGACCGGGACGAGGGTTATCTTCAACGGAGGCGAACTAAGCTGCGAAGTTATCGGAAGGACAGGTCTCGGGGGACGAATCGTCAGGTTTGAGGAGCAGGATCGATTCGAGGAGACTCTGGAGAGGATCGGTAGAACACCCCTGCCGCCTTATATTCGGCGCGATGAGATCCCCGAGGACAGGGAGAGATATCAGACTGTTTATGCCAAAACGCCTGGAGCAGTGGCGGCACCGACTGCGGGCCTTCATTTTACCGAAGGTCTCCTTGAAAGTTTAAAGACGAAGGGGGTCAGGATCGTCCCCATCCTTCTCCATGTTGGGGTTGGTACGTTTCGGCCTGTGACTTCGGATGATCCCGAAAGCCACAGGATGCATCCCGAATATTACGAAATCACCCATGGCACGGCAGAGGCCATCAACAGGGCCAGAGCCGAGGGAAGAAAGGTCGTGGCTGTTGGGACCACCACGGTGAGGACACTGGAGTCCAGTATCAGCGATGGTCTTGTTAAACCAGGAAATGGCTGGACACGCAAGTTCATATATCCGCCCTATGAGTTCAGAGCGATCGACGCATTGATCACCAATTTTCACCTCCCCAGATCTACCCTGCTGATGCTTGTTGCAGCCTTTGCAGGACGGGAATTCATGATGAGGGCATACAAGGAAGCGATAAGGAAACGATACCGCTTCCTCAGTTACGGTGATGCGATGTTGATCCTGTAATAGGGTATCAGACTTTTATCAGTGAGGATGTCAGAAGTAACGGCTATCATAGCGGCTGCCGGTGCTGGCAGAAGGATGGGTCCAGGCCCCCCGAAACAGCTCCTTGAGCTTGGGGGGCGTCCGATCCTGATTCATACCCTGCAGGCTTTTGAGCAGTGTGAGCAGGTAGACGACATAATAGTGGTCGTCTCAAGGGAAATCTACGACTTCTGCACCGAGAGGATACCCCCTCATTTCCCTAAGGTGAAGAGGATCGTTACCGGAGGGGAGAGGAGGCAGGATTCGGTCTATGAGGGGCTGAAGGCTGTAGAGGATGGAACCAAGATCGTTGTAATCCACGACGGCACCAGGCCCTTCATCACCCCGCAAGAGATCTCCGAATCGATCAGGCTATGCCGTCAGGCCAAAGCAGTGGTGGTGGCGGTAAGGGTGAAGGACACCATCAAATCTGTCGTGAACGGAGCCGTTAAAGAGACCCTTGACCGGAACAGGCTCTGGGCAGCTCAGACCCCGCAGACCTTCGAGTTCCCGTTAATCCTCAGGGCCTATCAGGAGGCTTACGGCGAGGGTTTTTACAGCACCGATGACTCAGCCCTCGTCGAAAGGTTAGGATACAAGGTGGAGGTCTTGGAGGGGTCGTACCGGAACATCAAGATCACAACGCCTGAGGATCTTATTCTCGCAAAGAGGATCCTACGAAACTTTACTTGACATTATCGTCGGATTTGGTATATTTATGGGGTATTCTGATTTCGCTTTTTCCATCGAAGGAAGGGACCGTTGGACTTCGGCCAGGGCAGGCATTATCCTCACTCCGCACGGCGAGGTGAAGACGCCGGTATTTATGCCGGTTGGGACACAGGGGGTTGTGAAGACACTGTCTCACAGGGAGCTTGAGGATGTGGGTGTTCCGATGATGCTCTCTAATACGTATCATCTTTACCTGCGTCCCGGACCTGAAATTGTTGGCCGTGCAGGAGGGCTGCACAAGTTCATCGGGTGGGACCGGCCCATATTGACCGACAGCGGAGGTTACCAGATCTTTAGCATGGCCACCTTGAACAGGGTTACCGAAGAGGGAGTGACTTTTCAATCGCACCTGGACGGGTCCCACCACCTCTTCACGCCGGAGAAGGTGATGGAGATCCAACATACCCTCGGGGCCGACATCGTGATGCCTCTGGACGAATGTGTGGCCTATCCAACCAACCACGAGTACGCCAGGCAATCCAGTGAACTCACAATAAGATGGGCAGAACGCTGCCGGGTGAGATTCGAGTCCTTAAAGGCACAGAACCCGGATGGCTCCAGGGCTGCCCTCTTCGGCATTGTGCAGGGAAGTGTCTATCCGAACCTGAGGGAGGAGAGCGCTAAGAGACTGGTGACCATGGATTTTGCTGGTTATGCCATAGGTGGACTCTCCGTAGGTGAACCCAAGACAGCGATGTATGAGGTCCTTTGGGCTACACTCCCCCTGCTTCCCGAGGACAAACCCAGGTATCTGATGGGGCTTGGCTATCCCGAAGACCTGGTGGACTGTGTTGCCCTGGGCGTAGACATGTTCGATTGTGTCATCCCTACAAGAAATGGCCGGAACGGCCAGGTCTTCACCTCCAAAGGGAGATTGGTGTTAAAAAATGCCCGATATGCCGAGGATTTCTCACCGATTGATCCCCAATGTGGTTGCTATGCTTGCCGTAATTATTCCAGGGCTTATATCAGACATCTTTTCCAGGTAGGGGAAACCCTCGCGTTACGGCTTGCCAGTCTCCACAACATCCACTTTTTCCAGGGCTTGATGCACCAGATGAGGGAAGCCATCATGGAGGGGAGTTTTGAAGACTGGCGGGAGAGCTTCAAAAGCGCCTTTAGGCAGCACGAATCCCTTGAATAAGGGCGGGAGAAATTTGCTGGGGATGGTGTATTGATCGATCTTAACCGGAATGGAGAAGACCTAAGGAGGTGTGGATTTGATCACTGAAGTATATGCCATGGGTGCACCGGCCAACAGGGCATCTGATGGGGGAGGACTTTTGAGCTTTCTGCCCATTATCGTCATACTTTTGATAATGTACCTTCTGTTGTTCCGTCCCCAACTTAAGAAGCAGAAGGCTCACCAGGCGATGTTGAACGCCCTCAAAAAGGGGGACAGGGTAGTCACTGCAGGTGGACTCCACGGAACAATAGTCGGTATCAAGGAAAATGAGTCAATCGTTGTCCTGAAGATCGCTGATAACGTAAAAGTCGAAGTATCAAAGAGCTCAATCTCAGCCGTCACAAGATGATGAAGCGGTGATAAAGTGTAAGTTAACAGAAAGCCGATTATTACCTTATCAGAGAAAAATAGCAGGATGCGACTTGTCTTCATGGGGACGCCGGAGTTTGCAATCCCCTCTCTGGAGAGGTTGATCGCAGACGGACACAGGATTGTGGGTGTGGTGACCGGGCCGGATAGACCAAGCGGAAGGGGACAGAGATTTACCCCTTCTCCTGTGAAGGAATTGGCCCAGAGCCATGGTCTCTCTATCCTCACCCCGGAGGACCTGAAGGACAGAGTCTTCCTTGAGGCGCTGAGAGAGATGAGACCTGATCTGATCGTTGTGGTTGCCTTCAGGATCCTCCCCCCTGAGGTGTTGGCCATTCCCTCTAAAGGGACGGTCAACCTCCATGCGTCTCTTCTTCCCAAATACCGTGGGGCAGCGCCCATCAACTGGGCGATCATCAATGGGGAGGCCGAGACCGGGGTGACGACTTTCTTTATAGATAGGGGCGTAGACACAGGGGACATAATCCTCCAAAAGACCGTAGGGATCGGTGAAGAGGAGACAGCGGGTGAACTTCATGACAGGTTGAAGGTGATCGGGGCTGACCTGCTTTCCAGGACTGTATCATGTATAGCTCGTGGGGACTTTCCTCGTCGTCCTCAGTCCTTAGAAGGGGCAATAAAAGCACCCAAGTTAAAGAAGGACGACGGCAGGATCGATTGGCAGAAAAGTGCACAACAGATCAAATACCTGATCCGTGGAACCAACCCCTACCCCGGGGCGTTTACCCATCGAAAAGGCTCGGTTCTGAAGATCCATAGGGCTGTGGTTATCTCCGTTGAGTCCAGCGGGAGACCAGGTGAGGTTATCAGGGCTGACAGGAAGGATGGGATTACGGTTGCCACCGGTAGAGGTCTGCTTTACCTTTCCGAAGTTCAGCCAGAGGGGAGACGGCCCATGAGTTCGGCTGAGTACGTGAGGGGATATGATGTGCGTGAGGGGGAGGTCTGGGGTAAATAAAACCCGAATCCCGAAATTTGAACACTGAAAGAGACCGAATCTACTGACATATCAACAACAAGGAAAAGAGATTCCCATTGGAGGGTGTCTTTTAGAACAACTGGCTGTAGAGGTATAGATGTCTGTAAAGCTCCGTGACCTACTCAAGTACTTTGAGAGAACAGGTTAAAAATTTCATAAAGATAGTGATGTTTTTGTTGGGTGCTGATGCTGTTCTTTGGTCGTCTAATAAGTCGCTGCACCTACCGCCTTCTGCTGCGGCCTTCGGCCTTGCTTCATGGCGGCAGGTAAGCTCAGTCGATGGAGAGGGTTTTCAAAGATCTCAAGGAGGTAAAGGAGGGGGATCGATATGTATCCGTTCTTTTTCGACTGGACGTTTTTGCTCCTGATACCAGCGCTTATGCTGGCCTTTTATGCCCAGATGAGGGTGAGAAGCGCCTATGAGAGGTACAGCAGGATGAGGGCCGGATCGGGCATGACAGGGGCACAGGTTGCCCGACAGCTTCTGGATAGAAACGGCCTGTCAAACGTAGTGGTCGAGAAGACATCCGGGGTACTTTCAGACCATTATGACCCCCGAAAACAGGTGTTGAGGCTTTCGGAGGCGATTTATAGCTCAAATTCAATAGCAGCCCTGGGGGTTGCAGCCCATGAGACAGGGCATGCCCTCCAACATGGAACTGGATACCTGCCGTTGATGTTGAGAAACAATTTTGTGCCCGTGGTCAATTTGGGGACCAGTCTGGCCTTTCCTCTATTCTTCATCGGCTTCCTCTTTCGTGGTCCTATCCTGATGGATATCGGGATCATCCTCTTCTCGCTGGCCGTAGTCTTCCATCTCATAACTCTGCCGGTTGAGTTCGATGCCAGCAGACGTGCATTAGGGCTCTTAGCCAGAGAGGGCTACCTGAGACGGGATGAGGTCGGGTCGGCGAGGGCTGTGCTCAACGCCGCTGCATGGACCTATGTGGCAGCAGCCGCCGTGGCGGCGGTGCAACTGGTCAGGCTTCTGCTCCTGAGAGGGCAGCGGGACTGAGATAAAAGTCACATCCTCTTATAATTTATGTCAAGTTTTTGAAAATCTGTTCCTTTTCTTTGGACAAGCAAAGAAAAGGGAGAGGGCGAGGAGGATTATCGACGGCGTGGGTAAGGTCGTTGCGCTTGAGGATCTGGTAGAAATCAGGTCCAGGTTGAAGAGCGAAGGGAAAAGGGTCATCTTCACAAACGGTTGTTTTGATATCCTACACAGAGGTCATGTACACTACCTGAAAAAGGCAAAGGCCCGTGGGGATGTATTGATTGTGGGACTCAACAGCGACAGTTCTGTACGGAGATTGAAGGGGGAAGGAAGACCCATCATCCCTGAGGAGGATCGGGCTGCGGTACTGGCAGGCCTGGAAGCAGTTGACTACGTCTGCATCTTTGAGGAGGAGACCCCTGCCCGGTTGATCAGCAAGCTTGTGCCTGACCTGTTAGTGAAAGGCAGTGACTGGGCCCCCGATCAGATCGTCGGAAGGGATACAGTAACCAGTGCCGGCGGAGAAGTCCTCACAATAGACGAGCTCCCAAGCATCTCTACCTCATCCATTATCGAGAGGATCGTGGAGAGATATTGTAAAAAGACTGCGAGGCGGGAAGATATGAAATGAAGGATCGAATCAAAAGGCTCAGAGATAGGTTTCAGGATTTCGAGATCGATAGTCTTCTGGTCTTTTCGCAGGTTAATATACGATATCTATCGGGCTTCACGGGTTCAAGTGGGATCCTCCTTATCTCTCCCCAGCGATGTTTTCTCGTCACCGATTTTCGGTACAAACAACAGGGATCTCTTCAGGCTCTGGATTGCGAGATTATAATAGCCCAGGATGGCCTCATAAGGGCGCTTGGCAAGCTGCCTATTGACTCGTTCGGCAAAAGGATGGGCTTTGAGAGCGAATACACATCCTTTAAACAATACACCGAACTTAAGGAGTCCCTTCCATCCGTATCCCTTATTCCTGTTCAGAACCTTGTCGAGGATCTCTCCGTCATCAAAGAGGACGGTGAGATCAGATGCATAAAGAGGGCAGCGGAGATCTCCGACAGGGTTTTCGAGGAGGCTGTTGCCTTTATCAAGCCGGGAGTCACCGAGCGTGACGTGGCTGCTGAGATCGATTATGCGATCAGGAGAGCGGGGGGTGAAAAGGCCTCTTTTGATACCATCGTCGCATCAGGTCCGAGGTCGTCTATGCCCCATGCCACCACCAGTGATAGGGTCATCCAGGAAGGGGATCTTGTGGTGCTCGATTTTGGTGCCCGTTATGAGGGCTATGCCTCGGATCTGTCCCGCACGCTTGTGGTCGGAACCCCCACAGAGAGGCAGGGGCAATTGTATAAGATCGTCCAGAAGGCTCAGGAGACGGCGATTCAGGAGGCAAGAGAGGGTATTACCTGTTCACAACTGGATGGCGTCGCACGGCGGATCATCGAAGATGCCGGTCATGGAGCCGACTTCGGCCACCCTCTCGGACACGGTGTCGGGTTGAACGTGCACGATCCACCGCGTGTATCATGGAGGGACGGGGTTGTGCTGAAGGCCGGTATGGTGATAACGATCGAGCCAGGGATTTATATCCCGGATTGGGGAGGGATAAGGATCGAGGATGTCATCGTGATCCGGGAGGACGGGTGTGAAAATCTGACAACGGCGAAAAAGGGATTGACACCTGGCGCACTATAAAAAGGTGATGCTATGGCGACAACAGCGGATTTCAGAAATGGGATGGTCATCAACGTTGAAGGTGACTTGTTTTTGATCGTAGAGTTTCAGCATGTGAAGCCTGGAAAAGGTGGGGCCTTTGTGAGGACGAAACTGAGGAACGTCAGGACCAAGGCGGTACTTGATAGGACCTTCAGGGCCGGGGAGAGGGTCGAAGAGGTGAGGCTGGAGAGAAAAGAGATGGAGTACCTTTACAATACCGGTGACATCTATTATTTTATGGATACTGAGACCTTTGAGCAGGTGCCTATACCGGTGAATCTGATAGGGGAACTGCGAAGGTTTCTTAAGGAGAACGAAAGGGTCTCGATATTGATGCATGGCAACAACCCCGTTGGCATCGAACTTCCCTTTTTTGTTGAACTTAAAGTGGCACAGACAACGCCCGGGCTGAGAGGTGATACCGTGACGGGCGGTACAAAACCAGCGACCCTTGAGACAGGAGCTGTTATCCAGGTTCCTCTCTTTATCAAGTCCGGTGATACGGTGAAGGTTGACACCAGGACAGGGACTTATATCGAAAGGGTGGCCCAGTGAAAGAGTCCGAAATAAGAAAGCTGGTGAAGATTGTTGAAGAGAGCGCTATCAGTGAACTTGAGGTATCCAGATGGTGGAGGAAGGTGAGGATCCGTAAATACCCTTCCAATCCGGGACCACAAGCCCCTGTCGCGTCGGAAACGACCAGGTCCGGGAAGGAGATCATCCTTCATGACCATGAGGATGTTCCTCAGGGAGAGGAATTTCACCGGATAAGGTCGCCGATGGTGGGCACCTTTTATCAGGCACCCGCTCCGGACGCCGAGCCGTATGTGAAGAAGGGTGATAGGGTCGTCGTCGGACAGGTCGTCTGTGTCGTCGAAGCCATGAAGCTGATGAACGAGATAGAATCCGATATTAAGGGGACCGTGGTTGACATCCTCGTCAAGGATGCTGATCCCGTGGAGTACGGCCAGACCCTATTTCTCGTAAAGCCCGATTGATGAAACACAAAAGGCTCTGGAAAACAGGAAAGGAGGGCGGTTTGAAAAGAATTTTAGTGATAACGCTGCTCAGCCTGGGCATCATCGCCGCTGCCCATGGAACCGGACTGGCTACGGATGTGGCGACCAAGAATTACAAAACGGGGCCTGAGGAAGAAGAGAGCTATACCTTCCCGATGGACGCCATTGTTGTTACGGCCTCGCGGATCGATCGGAAGCTGAATACCGTGGCTGAGAATATGAGCCTGTTGACCTCGGAGGATATCGAGGCGACCGGTGCGCATAACCTCGGTGAGGCACTGGAGTCGTTGCCCGGGCTGACCGTCCAGAGAAACGGTGGCCCCTGGGCAAACGCCCTGGCCCAGATCCAGGGTTCCTCTGACCTTCACGTACTGGTCTTAGTGGACGGCATGCCAATGAATACCCTTGCCGAAGGTTCAGCCGACCTGTCCTTGCTGCCGATAGGAGCCGTCGAGAGGATTGAGGTGATTAAGGGTGCCGCTTCATCTGTCTGGGGCTCGGCGCTTGGGGGTGTCATCAACGTCATCACGAAATCGCCCGAAAAGGACCTAATCCCAAAAGGTTGTCTGACGGTTCGGGTAGGCAGGTGGAATACCAGATCGTATAGCCTGAACCTGAGCCATCGCATATACGATAGGCTCGGATACCTGCTCTCCGCAAGCCACGCTGAAACCGACGGCTTCAAACCGAAGACCGATTATGAGGGGGATCAGGCCTTCTTCAAGCTGAACCTTCCCCTCGGGGAGGACTCGAACCTCTCAGGATCATTCGGCTATAATGAGGGTGAGATGGGGTTGTTCAAATTCGTGCAGGCGGGCTTCTGGCAGTCGCAGAGATACCTCAAAAGGGATGGGAACCTGAAGCTTAAGACCAAGGTGACCGACGCCCTTGACCTTACTATTGCCTTT
>DTYK01000117.1 GCA_012961925.1 Candidatus Latescibacterota bacterium | reverse complement strand
TCAAACCAGAGCATTGGAAATCCTTTTCAATATCATTCTGCCGTTCTTTATGGCCTATTTTGAAGGGGAAAGGAAACGGGAATATGGGGAATTTCTCCAAGGCATCTACGATCAACATCCTGCTCTGGTCGAGAACTCCATTACAAGGGCAATGAAATCTCAACTGTTTGGCGAAGATAAGGAAAAAGCCCGACAGGTGGTCAATTCGGTCAGGCGCTATATGGGGTTAATTCACCTGCACAATGCTATATTGAAAAGGGGAGAGGACGATGACCATCCCTGATATCATCGATAACAGCGCCGAGGGGCGCAGATTGGCTGATGTTCTGAAGGAGATTATTGTTCCTGGTGCCAGAGTATATATTGCCTCAGGCTATTTCAACCTCGCAGGGTTCAACCTGATTAGAAAGAAATTGAAGGAGGTGCAAGAGGTTCGTCTTCTTCTCGGCCGGGCTTTATCCCCGCAGGATGTTCGCTCGGCGGAGAACTTCCTTGAGAATTTGCGGGAAGAGGCAGAGACGAACATGGGAACGCCCGAATCCGAAAGCCTTATCCAGGAATTCCTCCACTGGCTTCAGAACCCTGAGGTTGAGGTCAAGATTTACAACAAGGGGTTTTATCACGGCAAATTCTATATTATTGAGGAGGTTCCGGTTCTGGGGGCAGTAGCCATCTCCGGCTCATCGAACTTCACCAAGGCCGGCCTTACGAGAAATACCGAATTCAACACTGTGTTGAAGCAGGAGAGCGCGGTTAGAGAAACCAAGCGGGTTTTTGAACGACTATGGAACGAAAGCGAAGATTATAAGGAGGATCTGAAATCACTTTACTCCGATTTCACCACCGCCTATACCCCCTATGAAATATATATCAAGGCTCTTTACGCCTATTTTAGAGATAAGTTCGCTTCGGTTTCTCCGACCGATGAAATCCCCAGCCCTATCGTTCTCACCGATTTCCAGCGAGACGGCTATTTAGCGGCCCTCGATACCCTTGATCGCTACGGCGGTGTCCTACTCTCGGATTCTGTCGGGCTGGGCAAGACGTACCTGGCTTTAAAGATTCTGGACGACTTTGCCTACAGGCTGAGGCAAAAGGCGCTGGTCATCTGTCCGGCGCAACTTAAAGGGATTCTTTGGGAACCCAAACTGAGAGATGCCGGGATCAGGGCGGATATTGTCCATCGTGAGAGGGTGAGCCGAAAGGATTTTCCGATAGAAGACTATGAAGATCACGACCTCATCGTCGTAGACGAGTCTCACAACTTTCGCAACTCACAGACAAACTGTTGGAAGAACCTTTCTTCGTGCGTGATAAGAGGCAAGCCGAAGAAGGTAATACTCATCACTGCAACTCCTGTAAATAATTCTGTTTTCGACCTTTACAACCAGATTCGCTTAATCACTAAGGATAGGGATGATTTCTTCTCCCCGGCTGGTATCTCGAGTCTATGGGGCTATTTCCTTAGAGCAGATAAGGAGAAAGAGACCCTATACGATCTTCTGGAGGAGATCGCTGTCAGGCGCAGCCGGCCTTTTATCAAAAAGAACTATCCGGATGCGGCAATTGATGGTGAACCGATCAGATTTCCGGAAAGGGAGCTTCATATAGTCCGATACAACCTTGAGGAGACTTATCAGGGGCTTTACAAAGAGTGCTCTCAGGCTATCGAAAACTTAACCCTGGCGAGTTATAATGTTGAATCATACCGGAAAGAGATCAGACAAAAGCAGCTCGATCTGTTCGAAGAGATTACCAAGGTGTTTCTTGCCGAAGGGTGGTCTGAAAAAGAGGCTAAGGACTTCTTAATGATACTGGGGAGAAATGAGGCAGTGATTGCAATTTTGAAGATGCTTTTCTTGAAGCGGCTGGAGTCCAGCATTGAGGCCTTCAGAATTAG
>DTYK01000116.1 GCA_012961925.1 Candidatus Latescibacterota bacterium | reverse complement strand
TTATGTCTTCAACTGTTCTTCTTCTTCCGGCGTACGAGCAAGAGTTATGGGATACCGTCCGATCTGCTTCACATACGCTACTACTTTTATCAGCGTATCAGGGTTCACACCGGCATATGTTTCACCCCCGACGGCGAAGATATATCCCCCTCCAGGTGCAGCGATACGAAGGGCCCGCTTAACCGCAGGAAGGGCAGTTTCAAAGTCGCCATATAGGTCCTTATTACTAAGCCCTCCGGAGAAGACCACCTTTCCTCCGAGGTACTTCTTTGCCAGGAGGGTGTCGCTGAATCCTCCGATATCCATCTCCGTTAGTCTCATCACGTCGGCATAGGTCTGAAAATGATGATCGTTGGGGCCGTCGGCATGGAGTCTCCTTCCTTTCCGGCCATATCGTTCATAGAGCACCAGATTATAAGGCATCACCATCTCCCGGTAGAGAGGGTCGGAGATGAAAGCAGAGTTATCGTCCGCCAGGCCTACGGACTCGGTTTTTCGACCTGAGTACCGATCCCTATATTCCATGAGTACCAATTTCGTGGCCAGAAGTTTACTGAAGAACCTCCTCATCAGCTCTTTGTCTTCGATAAGCAGGGTGTATACGAGGGTCTGCTCGGCAATGGCACATGCGCAGGAGAGAGGCGGATGGATGTCCACACCACCCCCTATGGGGAGGTTCACTCCCATCTTAGCGGCCAGCGTTTTGAACTCCTCGATCCTTCGGTAAGCCTTCTGGATCCCTTCGTGCTCGCCCGGATCCGGAACCGTCCAGCGTTCGACAAAACTACGGACGTCAGCCTCTGTCTCCAATATAGGGACGATCCTGGGTGATGAATCGTCTGGACGTTCAATCGGGCAGTCAAAGACGATAGCCTCGCCCACGGGCCCCTCATCCAGTCCGATCCCGTACCCGGTACGATCGTCCTGGAGCTCCTCGTAGGCCCACTGAAGGCCCTTAAGCTGGACCTCCAGATTCAGCTCTGGGGCAAGAAAATAGTCGCGGATGTTATATCCAAAGAGCCTGGCATAGAAGCTTCCACCCGTACTGATGGAGATAGGCACCCGATCGGGCTCCTCAAAACGCCGGGTGATCTCAAACCTCCTTCGTGATTCCTCAATCCTTTGGGTATACTTTTGCGGATCAAACCTGCGGTTCAAATCAGTTGTGGCCATAACAACGCCTCCTTCCGTACTCTCTCCGGTATTTTACATTCAACCAGAAATCGGATGGTGTCGATCGATGTAGGCAAGGGCGGTGAGCAGATTGCCCTCGCACCAGTGGAAGGTACTACGTCCACACGGGGTGTTGATACCGATGTGCCCGAAGTTCTCCGGCATACGCCCACATATCTCAACCCGGTGCCCTATATAGGAGGGGTTTTCAGGCCCACAAAAAAGGGCTGCAGCCGCCTGAAGGGCTGCACGTGCGGGACTACGATACTCCACCGACCCGGACTGTTGGGCAAGATCGGCCAGCAGCTCGGCGAACATCACCTGCCGCATGTCGTTCCACTCCCCATCTGTGTTCATTACGCCAAAACCCCCGAACCCGTCCACGCTCAGATAAGGTGGATCCCACACCTGTTGATATAGACAGAGGAGATCGGCCGTATAAAAGAGCAAGTCCTCAAATTCCTTTTTCCCGGTGATCTCGGCCAGGCAGCGAAAGGTTTGAACCGTCCAGTAAAGGGAGAGATTGTTATGGGCATGGAGGCCTGTATGGGGATCGAAGAATCCCTCCGGCTTTTTAGAACAGGAATAGTATGTCTCAAAATCGAAGTAGCGGTGGCCCGGGATTACCTCCCGCCGGATAAACTCCGCGACCTTTTGCGCCGCCTCCAGGAATTGAGCCTGCCCACAGACCCGGTAAAGTTCGAGCAGAAACCAGGCACTGGCCGCTGACTGGGCGGTCTGGCGCAGACGAGGATGGATCGAGAACGTCTCCCGCTGGATGTAGGATGGGATGGCTCCTGAAGGCAGTTGGAACCTGCATAACGCCTCCCCATAGCGTATCGCCCGAGCCACCATCTCATCATCCGGCTTCAGGTCCTGATGCATCCTGAGGGCCCAGATGAGGCTTATGGAGAGATCAGCCGTGCAGTAGAGATCCTCGCCACCACCGTGGTATTTAATACTACCAATCCATGCCTTCATGCTGGGCGAGTAGACGACCGGACTGAGTCCGGACTCC
>DTYK01000115.1 GCA_012961925.1 Candidatus Latescibacterota bacterium | reverse complement strand
GGCTTCGGGCTGTCCTTTCTTTTTGCTTCTTTTCCTTTGGACAAGCAAAGAAAGAGAAAATAAGGACTAAAACATCGGCCCAAGCTGCTCATAGAGTTTCAGATAACACCGGTAGGCTTCCCGGTATCGCTCGCCATCCTTCAGGTTCGGCTCGATGCCCTCGGTGACCTTTACCATCCGGCTCACTGCCTCGTGGAGGCTGGGGAATATCCCCACGCCGACACCTGCCAAGATAGCCACGCCCAGCGAGGCCGCCTCTGATGTCCCGATGGTTACGATGGGCTTACCGGTCACATCTGCTTTGATACGGTTCCAGAGGAGGCTTTTAGAGCCGCCACCGAGGGAACGGATCTCCTGGACCTGTATCCCCAGCTCTTCCAGAAGCTCCAGATTCCGTCTGAGCATAAAGGCCACCGCTTCCATCACCGCACGGACAAAGTGTCCTTTTTGGTGCTTCAGCGTTATGCCGAAAAAGACCCCCTTTGCGTTCGGGTTGAACTCCGGGCTGGCTGCGCCCATCAGATGGGGCAGGGCCACCAGACCCTCTGAGCCAGGCGGGACAGATTCCGCCTGTTGGGTCAGAAGGTTATAAACATCCAACCCTTTGCATCGTGCCTGTTCCATTTCGAGCTGGCAAAAGACGTCCCTGAACCAGCGGAGGAACATCCCCCCAACAGGGCACCAGGGCATAAGATAATACAGACCTGACACAGGATGGTATTGGCAGGGGAGCCTTCTCTTAGGATCGAGTACCACACGGTCTGTGGTAGCACAGATGGCCAGAGCGGCGCCGGTGGTCTCAGTCACGATTCCTGGCCCGATGTTCCCGGCACCGATCATCCCGGCAGCCTGATCCATTGCACCGGTAGTCACCATGGTTTTCTCACAAAGCCCGGTCAGACGGCAGGCCGGCTGGGCCACTGGGGCGACAACCTCGCCTGTCTTTTTAACCGCGGGGAGCTGTTCAGGGGTGATTCCTACAAAATCAACCATCTCCCCCCACCAGGTGCCCCTATTGATGTCGAAGAACAGACTGGACGAAGCCAGCGAGCCTTCTGTCACGTACTGGCCGGTCAGCTTGTAGAGGATATAGTCCTCCACCAGGAGAAACTTGTGTGTCTGCCTGAAAATCCCTGGCTCATTCCGCTTTATCCAGAGCACCTTGGTGGCTGGCCAGGTTGGTACAACCTCCGGCTGACCGGTAATGCGGTAGATTTCCTCAACGCCGAACGCCTCCTCGATGATCCTGGCTTCTTCCCCAGAACGGTTGTCCAACCAGACAATGGCCCGGCGGAGCGGTCTTCCACTTCGATCCACCGGAATCAGGGTCTCTCCCTGGCTGGAGATACTCAGAGCAGCTACCTCCTCGGGTGGAATATGGCTCTGCTTTAAAACTGACCGGATCCCCTGCCGACAGGCCTCCCAGTACACTTCTGCCTCCAGCTCGGCGGTGTCGGTCGTGGGCGTGATCAAGTTATACTCAATTCCCCTCTGCGCCTTGATCTGACCGTGTTGATCAAACAGCACTACCTTCAAGGCCGTCGTGCCTGCGTCTATACTGATTAGATAGGACATACTCGCTTTCCCTGTATGACGTTGGAGACTACATTTACAAAAGCTCCCGCTCGGTCTCGTCAATGGCCTCTTCCAGTATCTCTAATCCCTTGGCGGCCACCTCCTCTGGCATAATAAAGGGAGGCGACATCCTCAAGATATGCCCGGCCGGAATCCAGGCCAGACCCTTCCGAAAAGCCTTCTGATAGACCAGCCTCCCTGCCTCCTCGAAGGGCTCTTTGTTCTCCTTATTCTTTACCAGCTCTACTCCGAAAAGACATCCTTTGCCTCGCACATCGCCGATGATGGGATGGCGTTGCTTCATCTCCTCCAGTTTCCGCAGGATGAACTCTCCCAGCTTTGCTGACCTGGCCAGCAGTCCCTCTTCTTCTATTACTTCGATGGTAGTCAAGGCGGCGGCACAGGCCACCGGATTACCCCCATAACTTGAAGAGGCACTTATTTTCTCCAGGACATCCTTGTATTTCTCCCTTATCACAACGGCGGTTACCGGATATCCGTTCCCCAACCCCTTTCCGATAGTTATTATGTCCGGCACTACATTGTAGTGCTCGCAGGCGAACCACTTGCCTGTTCTCCCCATCCCTGTCAGGATCTCGTCGAGCATGAGCAGAATGCCTCTTCTGTCACAGAGCTCTCTCACCCTGGGGATGAACTCTGGTGGGGGAAAAATTGAGCCGGCCCAGCCCTGGATGGGTTCCATCACCACGGCTGCTACTCGGCCGGTGGTCTCCTGATCAATGACCATCTCCAGGAAGTCGGCGCAGTATATCCCGCAGTCCGGATAACTCATTTTGAATGGACAGCGATAGCAGTCGGGACGAGGGGCTAAGAAGAAACCAGAAGCCCGCATTCCCTTGTCTTTACTCATCACCGCCAGGCTCACTGCACCCAGGGTCTTGCCGTGGAAATCCCTCCAGAAGGAGAGGAACTCCAAATTCCCAGTAGCTGCCCTGGCTGCCCGCAAACCTGCCTCCACTGCGGCTGTTCCATCGGAGTAGAGTTGAATTCCGCTTAAATCTCCAGGCAGAATCTCCACCAGCTTCTCTAAAAGCTTCACCTTAACCTCGGTGGTGAAGTCGTGGCAGTTCATCAGCCGGCCCACTTGATTTTGGATGGCCTCGGTGATCCTGGGATGGGAGTGGCCGCAGCCGGTCACGTAGATCCCGGAGGAGAAGTCGATGTAGGTGTTACCGTCCACATCGGTGAGGGTATAGCCTCTGCCCGAGGCGAAGGCCACCGAGAACAGGCGCACCTGAGAGGAATAACCTTTCATATAGCGACCAGCCCTGTGGTGCAGTTCCTGCGATCTTGGGCCAAGTGGTTCCACCACAATATGAGGGACCGAATCAGGGTCGATCTTATACATGGCACCTCCTTAGGCAGATTTGTTAATCGTTGATTCTTTATTTGTTGAGCGGAAAATCGGGATCAGCAGAGGATCGGTTCTATACCTATGAGCCCGCAGAGCTCGACAAGTTCCTCAGCAATGTCGTCCCAGGTCAGGTGGATGTACTGACTGCGCAGGTTTTCAATAAATCGCTCCGGATCGCCCTCCAGTCTGATGGTGGCCCAGTTGACGGTGGGAAAGCCCAATGCAGGGCGATAGTCCTCAGGCGAAAGAAAGGCCTCCCCTCTGGCGATCTGCATCACGTAGTGATCCCCTACTTTAGTGAGTCTGGCGAAGGTGATCCTTCCCGGCTTGCCTTGGGTGTTCATCCAGATGGAGTTGGCCTCGCCCTCAAGGTGGGGGGCATCGACAATGGCGTCGCCAGCCTTCCCCGATATTGCGTTGAAGTCCATGGCACCGCAGGAGGCCATACGCACGATCCCGGTATCCCTCTGTACCTGCTCGGCATCCCCCTGATACACCGGGGCGTCGGAGAAGAGCTTCATGATGTACATGGTCATGGCACCCATGGGCTCTGAGGTGCAGGCGGAGACGAACCCATCGCTCAGAAGAAGACTCTGGCTGATGCAGGGAGCACAATAGTGGTTGGAAAGCTCGAAGGTGCACTTGAGTCCAGCGAAGTCCAAGCCATAATCCTCTATCATCTCCCGCATGGCCAGATAGATGCGGATGTTCTTCTCCATGGGTCCCTTCAGAGGATAAGAGGCCCCTGTCCTCTCAACAATGCGCTGGTAGACTTCCCCAAGTTGCTTCTCGTTGTATTTATCCACCAGCCGGAGAAGGGATTGGGACTCCAGATGCTCGGCGGTCACCCCGAAGATGTTGATCCAGTCGGCGTCGTCCATCACCCCGGCCAGCATCCCCATAGGCATACTTCCGAACTGGCCGAAGAGGCTACGGCGGAGCTGTTGCTTCACCCGACAGGCCTCGATGAAGTTAAAGGCCTCCCGCAGAACCTTTTCGTCCTCAGGCACACCATAGAGGCACTTGAAGGGTCTGAACCCGATGGTATCCAGAGCTCCGCGCATGGCCCAGAGCCCGATGGCCTCGCAGCCTTCTATTCTGTCACCAGCCCAGAGCAGAAGGGGTTTGTTCATGATCTTCACCATCTGCATATAGAGGTTGGCCCACAAGAACGTAGGGATGAACATCACCACGCAGTCCACATCCTCCCTGCGGAAGAGCTCGGCCACCCCCATGACCTTCTCCCGGGTGTCTATCACCACATCGGCATTGTAGTTTGGGACCTGGATGCCGGTAACCTCGCCGTCAACAATGCGCTTCCCCTTGTACAGTACGACCTCGCAGCCGAGTCCCTCCAATTTTCGCAGGGTGTTCTCTGCCATCCCCATGACCGGAAAGGGGGTGCCGGTGTCGTCGATGTATTCGTTGTGGCTTGTGGCCACCATGAACCCGATCTTTGGATTGCGCTTCTTCATTATCCCTCCTCTTTCCTTCCTTTTCTTTGCTTGCCCAGAGGCCTTCCTGGGGGAGAGCCCTTTCGGGCTCGATTATCGCGAGCAGAAGCTCGCTCATACAGCACAAAAAAAATTGGGGACGGTTCACATTTTTTCGGACGATGGTTTATCCGCCACCCTTTTCTCTGTAAACGATCCGCCCACCAATGAGGGTATATCTCACATTGAGCTCCTTGTCCAGCACGACGATATCGGCGTCCATACCCTCGCCCAGGTAACCTTTCCCACTCAGACCAAGGACCTTTGCCGGGTTTCGGGAACAAAGCCGGGAGGCTTCTGGGATAGCCCTGCCGAACAGATTGATGGCGTTGCGAAAGGATTGAAGCTGGGTAATAGCACTGCCGAAGAGCTCACCATTGGAAAGCCTCCTTGCCCCTCGATCTGGAGTGATCTCTACCCTCTCCCCGCTGGGAAGTGTATGGATGCCCGTCGGATACCCGGCTCCCAACTGACTATCGGTGATGAATATGACTCGGTCCAATCCCTTACAACGCAGGGTCTTCTCGAGCAGATGGGGGTGTACATGAACACCGTCCGCTACAATCTCCACAGTGAGCCTGTCCTCGATCTGAATATAGTCTGTAAGCCCTGCTGGATAGACGCCGGGATCTGTCTCGATGGGTGGATCAAAGGTGTCATAGAGATGGGTAACAAGACTTAACCCGGCCTCGATGGCCCTTTTGACCTCTTCTACAGTGGCCGAGGTGTGGGCCAGTGAGGTCACGATCCCCTTGCCGGTCGCAAATTTGATGAACTCTATTGCGTTCTCCTTCTCCGGGGAGACATCCCAGATTCTAATCTTTCCCTGTGAGGCTTCGTAAAGCGCACGAGTTGTCTCCGGACTAATGGGAGCCAGATGCTCAGGGTGTCCTGCCCCAGTCTTGGAGATGTAAGGGGCCTCCAGCCTGAAGCCCAGAACCGAGGGACACTTCTTCAGGCCATCCGTTTTCCCCAGCGCTCGCTTCAGATTGGTGATAGTCCTTTCAGGGGAGGAGAAAAACGTCGGAAGACAGGCGGTCACGCCGAAAGAGGCTTCGATCTCGGCAAACCGCACCATATCACCCCCTTCAGCGAGTACATCCCCTATACCATGGGCGTGGAGGTCTATGAAGCCCGGAAGGACATAGCGGTTGCTCACATCTATTACTTTCTGAGCTGAGGGAGTTCCTCGAACGCCAGGCACGATCCGGAGGATACGCCCGGCGGCGATCTGTACGTCCATCCCCTCCTTGAGCTCATCGTCCACCAGCACAATGCCATTTTGGAGAACGATGTCCATTGCCAATCTCCTCTTATACCGCAGGGCGGCGGTTTATACGCCCCCAACCCTCTCCCGGCTATGATGTTGTAAATTCTTGCCCGGCCGCGGTCTGGAGACCGCTCCCATGTCTTTATTGCCTGAGGTATAAAATCAGTCCATCTCCGTGACCCGTAGGCTGCTGAGATAGAGATGGTGTTCTCCTCGCCGCCAGGCCTTCAGCTTCCTCACGTCCTGAGGACCGCGCAAGGGCGGCTCGGACTTCCGCCGAGAACCGGCTCCTGCCCTGTGCATCTCCCACCAGCACTGTCCCTGATGGTTATGCTCGTGATCCACCATGAAGCCCGTCCTGGTCATGATGGGTTTAACCCATCCCATGCAGTGCTCGCAGTAGTCGTGATAGTATCCCTGACTATGTTTGATCAGGAGGTCCTTGGATGGTCCTTTCGCAGATTCCGAACCTGGGGAAGGGCCTCGCCTCACCAAGAACCTCACAGATGGGCAATCAAACATGTCTATCCTGAAGAAATCCCGGGTCTTGTTGATGGTGTATCCTGCCTCTTCTGCATTCAGCGTGTGGCCCCAGTATTCGGCCATCCCCTCAAAACCTTTGTTCTTGACCAGCTCATAGGCATGATGTTGCGAATCGAAGGCGATAGCCTCCTCCCAGTATGCACTTAGCGCCTTCTCGCCGTACTTTCGCCGCAGATATTCAAACGTCCAATCGTAATAACCGATGAAATCCTGTACTCCTAACATGCTTTCCCCTCCCGGGAACGGAAGGTCTGGCGGCAGGTACCGTCGCCGTCTTCAAGTTCGAAGACGAGGTTCGCCTCCTCCGCAATGGCCGAAGACACGTGGAAGCAATGTCGGCAGTAAGAGGGCATGACCTTGCGTCCTGCCCCTTTTAGCCACCGGATAGCCGGACAATCCTGTACCTCTATCACCACGGCGCGATCGGTGCGAGTGATCTTAACAACCCCTCCCGGTTCGAGTTTGAAGTAGTCTTTCCAGTATTGCTCGACCTCCTCCAGCCCGCCCTTGCAGAATCGTCGGGACAGCTCAGCATAATATTCCCGCCCCAGCGCCCGCCAGTAGTCGATCAACGCCTCTTCACCCCATCTACCATAGATGAACCGGAAGGTGGCGTTTATGGCGAAGTAAAAATCACCGGCTGCCATTTTCCATCATCAGCTTCTCTTCCTGTTTAATATACTGATGGTAAACCTCTTCATAACGCTTCACTGCTTCAGGCTGGGGATAGAAGTGGGACCGTCCACCTCTGGCTGTCAGCAGCTCACGGTCGCCATCGGTGAGGGCCCCTACCCCGTGGCCGGCTAAGATACAGGCCCCCCAGGTGGCCATATCCACGGTCGGGGGCACTACCACAGACTTTCCGGTGACGTCGCTTATGATCTGCGGCCACAGGGGGCTTCGAGAACCACCACCGAAGAGGATAAGCTCCTCAACAGAAATCCCCATCCCCTCTATCACCTGAAGGTTGGTTCTGATCTGGAAGGCCACCCCCTCCAAAAGGCTGCGCACCATATCGCCCGAGCCCACCGCCAGGGTGAGGCCGAGGAAGGCCCCCCAGACGTCGGCTCGCCAGTGGGGACTGGTAGCCCCCATGAGGTGGGGATAGAAACGAACTCCATTAGATCCAGGAGGCGATCCGGCTGCCAGTTCGTCCAGCTTCCGGTAGCTCTGGCCCGGGAAGAAGGTCTGGAGAAGCCACTTCAGGGCTGCACCCGAGGTGCCCACCACTCCCTCCAATGCCCACTTTTCCCGCCGCACAAAAGGGAAGACCGGGATGCAGCGATGGGGATCGAGAACTGGATGGTCTGTCACGCAGGTGATGGCTGTGGCTGTGCCCAAGGAGACCGTCGCCGCACCAGGCCGGATGCCTGCGCCCAAGGCTGCGCACTTCTGATCCTGCCCTCCCACAACCACCATAACCGCCTCGCTTAGGCCCAGTTCTCGGGCGACCTCCGGCCTGATCTGTCCCAGGGATGTACCGGCCCATCTCACCTCCGGCAGCCGCTCCTCCGGTATCTGGAAGGCCGCAAGCAACCCCCGGTTCCACTCTAAACCACGGATATCATAGATAAGCGTGCCACCCGCCATGGAGGGGTCGGTGACGAACCGGCCGGTCAATTGGCAGAGCAGATAATCATGGGCCATCAGGAACTTGCTCGCTCTATTGTATATTTCCGGCCGATGGCAGCGCAGCCAGAGGAGCTTGGGCAGCAGGTAGACCGGACTGGCCCGCTTGCCGGTGAGGGCAAACAGGTCGGCTTCGGAGTAGCGATTTAGGATCGTCCCCACCTCGGCCATAGCCCGTGTATCCAGCCAACTTATGGCATTGCTCAACGGTCTGCCGCTTTCATCAACGGGCACAAAGGAGATGCCCTGAGAGCTGACGCTGAGGGCCCTCACGGTATGTCCGTCCACATTGGCGGCACAAAGCGCCTGACGGATGGCCTCCCGCGTCAGGTCCCACCACAGGGCTGCATCCTGTTCCACCACCCCCGGCGAGGGCTTGACCAGGGGACACTCCAGGTAGTTTTCCCCTAAAAGCTCCCCTGTGACCGAATAGACTGCGGCCTTGCAGCCTGTGGTTCCCAGGTCAATGCCCAGTAGCATTCCCGTCTCCCTCAGGGGCTGACCAGTATTCCTTTGCAAAGGCGACACCTTCCTTCACGATGGTCTCCATGATAGCTTTGCCGGTTTCTGCCGTCGCCACTGTGGGATCACCGTAGATGCCGGTTGTACTCTTCTGGAGTCCCCAGGTGGACCAGAAGACCTTTTGAGGTCCGGTGAAGTTGTCGCCCGCCACGAAATCCGACCAGTAGCGCATGATGTCCTCTTTGGTGGCCTGAGACATATCCACCGGTTCCCCCAGATAAAGCATCAGGGAGGTCTCCCATTC
>DTYK01000114.1 GCA_012961925.1 Candidatus Latescibacterota bacterium | reverse complement strand
CTTTTAAGGATAGGGTTGTGGCGGTGGCGATTTCCAAGGCGAAAGAATTTGGCTTTGATACGGTTGCCTGTGCATCGACAGGCAATTTGGCCAATTCAGTTTCGGCTCTGGCAGCAAAGGCAAATCTTAAGGCTGTTATCTTCATACCGGCGGATTTGGAGATGGGTAAAATTGTCAGCTCTCTGGTCTATCACCCGCATCTTATAGCCGTTGAAGGGAACTACGACGAGGTAAATCGCCTCTGTACAGAGATCTCCCATAGATATAGATGGGCATTTGTGAACATAAATATTCGACCTTATTATGCTGAGGGCTCAAAGACCTTCGGATATGAGATTGCCGAACAACTCGGCTGGAAAGCACCAGATCATGTAATTGTGCCGGTTGCTGGGGGCTCGCTCATCACTAAGATATGGAAGGGATTGAAGGAATTCGAAACCTTAGGATTGATTAACAGAGTCCGGACAAAGGTTTATGCCGCTCAAGCCAGAGGTTGTGCCCCAGTCGTGAGGGCGATCAAAGAGAAGAGCGACATAATAAAACCTGTAAAGCCAAAAACCATAGCAAAATCCATAGCGATCGGCAATCCCGCAGACGGATATTATGCCATGGATACGGTGAGAAAAAGCGGCGGCTGGGCTGAGGAGGTCACCGACGAGGAGATCGTAGAGGGTATAAAGATGTTGGCCGAAACCGAAGGGATATTCACAGAAACAGCCGGAGGAGTGACCGTCGCAGTCACAAGAAAACTGATCGAGCAGGGAGTGATACCGAGGGACGAATCGATAGTTATATCCATAACAGGTAATGGGCTTAAAACACAGGAAGCGGTTATGGAGAAGATAGGTGAGGCAATAAGGATAGAACCTAATATGAACTCGTTCGAACATAAACTAGGGAGGTACTTATGAAAGTGAAAGTGCGAATTCCCAATGTCTTACAGAAACTGACAGAGGGAAAGATAGAGGTCTATGCAACCGGACAGGACATAAAAGAACTCATTGATAATCTGGATAAGGAGTACCCCGGGATAAAAGGAAGGATATGTGATGAGAGCGGGAATCTCCGCCGATTCATCAATGTCTTTGTCAACGAGCAAGACATTAGATTTTTAGATGGGGATAAAACACAACTCAAGGATGGCGATGAGGTTTCCATCATACCGGCAATAGCAGGCGGATGAATGCGCCGGTGAATAAATCTGATCGACCTATGTGAGTTGTTTCGCCGTCAAGAGGGGATTCCTTAATGGGGTGAAAGATATGGAGAGATTAACTGAGGAGCAGATCGAAAGGTATAGTCGGCAGATAATCTTACCGGAGATAGGAGGCGTGGGTCAAAGGAAATTGCTCGAGACCAGGGTGCTGGTTATCGGTTGCGGGGGATTGGGTTCACCCTGTGCCTTCTATCTGGCTGGTGCAGGGGTAGGGAAGATCGGTCTGGTGGATAGCGATGCAGTGGAGTTAAATAATCTGCAACGCCAGATTCTGCATTTTACGCACAATCTCGGCCAGCCGAAGGTCGATTCCGCAAAGGAGAAGCTTCAAGCACTCAACCCAGATATAGAGGTGGTCCCCTATCATTTGCGACTCACCTCTGAAAACATTAGGGAGGTGATTGAAGATTATGATTTTGTTGTAGATGGTTCGGATAACTTTCCCACGCGGTATCTGGTGAACGATGCCTGTGTACTGAGTAATAAACCTTTTTGCCATGCAGGCATCTTACGATTCGATGGTCAGGTGATAACCATTATTCCGCTGCAGGGACCCTGTTACAGGTGTCTCTTCCCAGAGCCTCCGCCACCGGGTATGGTTCCCTCCTGTCAGGAAGCGGGAATTTTAGGTGCTGTGGCTGGTGTGCTGGGTGTAATTCAGGCGACGGAGGTATTAAAGTTTGCATTGGGTAAAGGTGAACTGCTTATAGGTAAGCTTCTTGTCTTCAATGCGTTGGAAATGAGCTTCCGGAAACTAACCATCCAGCGCAATAAGCAATGTCCGGTTTGTGGAGACAGACCGACGGTAACCGAACTGATTGACTACGAAGAGTTTTGTAACTTGATATGATAGTATTACGCTAAGCAGTGTGGAGGGTGGGTGAGGTGAAACCCATCGATTTCATTCTGACGTTCTACTCTCTTGCAAAAGGAGGAGAAGATGCCCGAGGACAGAATGATCAGAAGGATGGTCAAATTGACCTTTCCTCAGGAGTTGATTAAGGAGCCCGTCACATTCCGTATGGCGAAAAAGTATGATATAATACCCAATATCAGGCGGGCTAAGGTAACTGAGACAGTGGGGGAGATGGTTCTGGAATTGGAAGGAAAGGAGGAAAATGTTTCCGAAGGTATAGAATACCTGACTGGGCTGGGTGTACAGGTGGAGCCTGTTGAAGGCGATATTATCGAATGAGGTGATTTCACTGAGGTGAGCAAAGGCAGGGAGTCTAACACTTTTCGATACGAGCAGAGCAGATCTTATATTCAGGTATCTCAGCGGTTGGATCGAGGGCGGGATTTGTGAGAAGATTAGCCGCCGCCTCTCTGAAATGGAACGGTATAAAGATAGTTTCTGGAGGAACGTCCTGAGTCAGCCGTGCCCTAGTTATAATCTGCCCTCTTCTGGTGATGACCCTCACCTTTTCTCCCTTTCCGATCCCGAGAGATTCGGCATCCCGGGGATTGATCTCTACATAGCCTTCAGGGTATTCTCTGTCCAGTAGAGTTGTCTTTCTGCTCATTGTCCCCGTATGATAATGGAATAACATCCTGCCGGTTGTCAGTATATAGGGGAATTTTTCGTCCCTCAGTTCCGCCGGTGGCCTATAGTCAACGGGATGGAATTTGCCCAGCCCCCTTGCGAACCTATCCTGATGTAATATCTTAGTTCCGGGGTGTTCTTCGCCGGTACAGGGCCACTGGAGCCCCTGTCTACCCAGCCGTTCATAGGATATTCCACCATAGATAGGGGTCAACTCTGCAATCTCTTCCATTATCTCTGCTGGCGATTGGTAATTCATCGGGTAACCCATCAGAGAGGAAAGTTTGCAGAGTATCATCCAGTCCGGAAGGCTTTCGCCCACAGGATCTATGGCCTTTCTTAGCCGTTGAATCCTCCTTTCGGTGTTAGTAAACGTGCCGTCTTTTTCGGCAAATGTTGTCGCTGGTAACACAACATCGGCCATGCAGGCTGTTTCAGTGAGGAAGATGTCCTGTACGACCAGGAATTTGAGTTTTTTCAGTGCCTCGCCGGTGTGAAGGATGTCCGGATCACTCAGCATTGGGTTTTCACCCATTATATATAGCCCCTTTAGTTTGCCCTCAAGAGCGGATTTTATCATAGGTACAATTGTCAATCCTGGTGCCTCAGGGAGTTTGACCTTCCAGGCCTCCTGAAACTTATGACGTACCTTCTCGTCGGTTACCTTTTGATATCCGGAGTAAACGTTGGGAAGCGCACCCATGTCGCAGGCGCCCTGAACGTTGTTCTGGCCGCGTAAAGGATTGACACCCGTACCGCGCCTCCCTATATTGCCTGTAAGCATCGCCAGATTGGCACAGGAGAACACATTGTCCGTGCCGGTTGTATGTTGTGTAATGCCCATTGCATAGATTATAGAGGCCGAAGGGGCCGAGGCGTAGATCCTTGCAGCCTCCCTTATGTCATTCGCCGGAACACCTGTTATCCTCTCGACATATTCTGGACGGTACTTTTCCACTAACTTGTGTAGCCGGTCAAATTCCTCTGTCCTCTCCTTGACGAACCCTTTATTATGTAAATCTTCGGTTATGATGACGTGCATCAGGCCGTTGAGGAGGGCCACATCCGTGCCGCATCTGTGTTGTAGATGTAGTCTGGCAAACCTGGTCAGTTCGATCCTCCTCGGATCAGCGATGATCAGATCCGTCTTTCCATCCCGTACGGCCCTTATTATCCGTGATGCTATGAGGGGGTGGTTCTCCGAAGTATTGGATCCTGTTAAAAGGATCACATCGGCGTCTTCGATGTCATCAATTGAGTTGGTCATAGCCCCGCTGCCAAAGGCACTGGCCAATCCAGCTACGGTGGATGCATGGCAAAGGCGGGCACAATGGTCGATGTTGTTCGTCCCAAGCACCACCCTGACGAACTTCATGAAGAGAAAGTTCTCCTCGTTGGTACATTTAGCAGAACTGAAGGCTCCCAGACTGTCACCACCATATCTGTCCTTGATAGCCTTCAGGCCTTGAGAGACCCTGTCCAACGCCTCATCCCAGTCAGTGGGAATTAATCTTCCCCCCTTTTTGACCAGAGGGGTCTTCAACCTCATCGGCGAGTTGATAAATTCGTAACACGTCCAGCCCTTTACACAAAGTCTGCCCTGGCTGACAGGATGGGAGGGGGAGGGGCTGACGCCGGTCACAGTGTTGCCGTCAACATGAAGGTAAAGGCCGCATCCACAGCCACAATACGGACAGATTGTGAATACCTTCTTCAGACTGGCCTCCTTTCTCTGCAAGGCTTTTACGAACAGGTTTGCACAACCTTTCTTTACAATAAAGATT
>DTYK01000113.1 GCA_012961925.1 Candidatus Latescibacterota bacterium | reverse complement strand
GTTATTTGTTGATTGGTCCAGTACTTCGCCAAAGGAAAATTGGGGACGGATTCATATTTTTCTATCCTCCACCGCCCGTGCCTCCTGTGCTCGGTGGGGAGGGGCATGCGCTTTTCGGCAGCGTTCAGGTTTAGCTGAGAAGCTCACACCAGCCATGGGTGGGCATTGGGCCCGAAAGGGGTCATAAAAGAACGTCAGGTTCCTATGAGGGCTGAGGTACTAATAATCGGGAATGAGATCCTGGCCTGTGATGTGCTGGATACCAATTCGGTTCTTATAAGACGCCGGCTATCGGAGATCGGGGTGGAGGTGGAGCAGGTTACCACCGTGGGCGATGAGGAGGAGAGGATATGCCGTGCTATCGAAGATGCATTTGAGAGGGCCGGGGTTGTAATAGCGACAGGGGGGTTGGGTCCGACGCACGATGATGTGACTAAAAGGGCTTTTACCCGGCTCTTTGGCAGGCGGATCGTTCTCGACCAGGAGATTCTCAAAGACCTGAAGACCAGGTTTGAAAGGCGTGGGGCAAGGATATCGGAGGTGATTCTGGAACAGGCAAAGGTGCCCGAGGGGCTTCGCATAATTAAAAACAGGGTAGGCACGGCTCCCGGTTTCCACCTTGATGATGGTGACAGGCACCTGTTCCTCCTGCCTGGCGTTCCACATGAGATGGAGGCCATGCTTGCAGACTATGTGCTGCCTCTCTTAGGGCAATTGGCGGAGGGAAGTGGGATTCATCGTCTCACATTACGAACGACGGGGATACCTGAGTCGGAGCTGTTTAGCAGATTAAAAGCACTTGGGGACCTTGATTACCTTGGGTTTCTTCCGACCCAATACGGCGTTGACATCAGGATTACCGTCAAGGGAGAGAAGGGGGAAGAGAAGGTCCAGGCCATCGCAGAGGCAATCCGGCAACGGGTAGGGGAGTTCGTTTACGGCACTGACGGAGAGACCATGGAGGAGGTTGTGGGCAGCGCACTCCTTGCCAGGGGGCTGAAGATTGCTGTGGCTGAGTCGTGTACAGGCGGTCTGATTGCTAATCGCCTCACGAATGTACCGGGGAGCTCAGCCTACTTTGAGAGGGCGGTCGTAGCTTATAGCAACGAGTCTAAGATACAACTGTTGAAGGTTCCGAAGAGGCTGATTGATATACATGGAGCGGTCAGCCCAGAGGTGGCTGAGGCCATGGCATCGGGCATAAGGGAGATCGCCGGGGTGGATATAGGACTCTCAGCCACGGGGATCGCCGGTCCTACAGGTGCAACCCCGAAGAAACCCGTTGGTCTGGTCTATATCGGTCTTTCGACCGTAGAAAAGACGGTTTCAGAGAGGTTTCAGTTCGGAGAGGAGAGGCTGATCAATAAAGAGAGGATGGCCCAGGTGGCCCTGGACATGGTGAGGAGGGCGCTTGATACGCACATTCATAGCCGTGGAGATCTCTGAGCCGATCAGAGAGCAGATATCGGCTCTGGTGGACGTTCTGAGGGCGAAAGGTTCAAAAGTAAGCTGGGTTAGGCCGGAAAATCTCCACCTCACACTCAAATTCTTAGGAGATGTGGAGGAGGACAGGATTGATGATGTGGTGAAGGGGACCCAGGAGGCGACCAAAGGGATGCAGCCGTTCACACTCTCCTTCTCTGGGCTTGGGGTTTTCCCTGGTTTCAAACGACCGAGAGTTATCTGGGTGGGTGTCAATAAGGGGAGCGACTCTCTTGGGAGGCTTCAGAGGAAGATTGAGGAAGAG
>DTYK01000112.1 GCA_012961925.1 Candidatus Latescibacterota bacterium | reverse complement strand
GGGGAAGACCACCGAGGAAGCTATTGTCACGGATTCAGGTAAATCGTAATTTATCAAGCACAAGGATTTGGTCTCCTCGCAGTAAGCCACTAAGTGAAGCTTAGTAGGACTACACTCTACCACACGTTCGAAATAATCCTTTTTCAGGACCCTTGCAAAAATCATTTGACATTTCCCACGTTTTATGGTATACTACCTCTGCCTGTAGAACGACTGTTAGCGGGTATATAGCAGAAGGCCGACTTTTCATAGTCGATGCCCGGTCAGAGATTTCTATACACAAGATCAGGCAACGAATTAATATGGAGGCAGAGTTGTGGCCATTCGAGTTGTTACCGGCAACCCCGTTTGGGATGAGTTTGCTCCCACCATCGAGGAGTTCCTCAGACACGACCGTTCGGAATTCATCATCGATGGCCGTCGGGTTGGAGGCTACCGCAGCCCCGATACCACTCCTATCTGGCTGCGGGACCACACCCACCAGATGAAAGGATTTAAATACTTCGACCCCGATGTCACATCAGCACTGGACATCTTCTGTCAGGCCCAGATGCCCGATGGCAGTTTCTATGACCTCTTTGTAGACACCGACGGCATCGGCGGCCATGATCCCGCCTACCATCGATTGATCTTCTATGATGCCATCAATCGCATCTTCTATCAGCGGACCCAGGTGGAAGCGGATGTCGAATACCTGGCCGTTGAAGCCGTCCATGGGGCCTGGCAGGCCACCGGCGACGATGAATGGATGCGAGCCAAACTCCCCCACTTAGAACGAGGACTTGCCTACTCCATGCGCCATCCTCACCGATGGTCCCCGGAATATCAGTTAGTCAAACGGGACTTTACCATCGACACATGGGATTTTGCCGTAGGCCCCATCGTGGTCACCCCAAAGGGACGATATCACCGTTCCGAGATAGACGAAAATTCCCTGTGGTGCATCATGCACGGGGACAATTCAGGGATGTACCTTGCCTGTAAACTGATGGCCAGGATGTATGCCTATTTGGGCCACTTCGAACGTGCAACGCATTGGCAACAGGTAGGGGAGGGATTCCGCCAGCGTACCAATCAGGTCTGCTGGAACGGCACCTTCTATACACACCAGGTTCACATTACGCCGGTCAACCTGGATGTGGACGAGTCAAGGCAATTGAGCCTGAGCAACACCTATGATATGAACCGAGGATTGCCCGGCCACGGGCAGTGTGTGAGCATTATCCAGGAATATCAGCGGCGCAGAGAGACCCTGAAGGAGACCCATTTTGCCGAATGGCTCAGCATCGATCCGCCATTCCCTCCTGAGATCTTCGGAGGCGCAGAACATGCCCAGGGACGATATGTTAATGGCGGGATAATGCCTCTGGTCGGTGGTGAACTGGCACGGGCCTCATTTGAACATGGATTTGAGAGCTATGGCGTCGATATCCTGAAACGTTACTATGAACTCGCCATCGAACCCGAGAAGACCTATTTGTGGTACCAGCCTGACGGCATGCCTGCCAGCGGTGGGGATATCCTGCCCACCGACGGATGGGGATCGGCCGCCATGCTCTATGCCTTCGTGGAAGGGCTTGCAGGGGTCGTGGATCAAACCAAAGGCTACGGACATGTACGCCTCTCACCCCGCTGGAGGGCAGCGGAGGTGGACGATGTCGAAGTCGAGATTGGCTACGCTGCCTCAGGAGCTACACTTCGCTATACCTGGAAGTTTGATAACACAACAAACAAGATAGAACTCGATTTTTCGGGACCGTGTGACAGGGTGGATTTCCACGTGTTAGTCCCAAAGCCGGCAAAAGAGGTGACACTGGGCGGTCAGACTATCGACTTTGCCAATAAAGATGTGGAACAGAGCCACTATGTTGATTTCTCATTGAGATCAAAGAGAGGGAACGTGGTTGTCAAAATGAAATGAGGGCTATGGCATCGGAGGATCGTTTGACGCGGTAGAGGATAAAGTGCCCTTAAGCCTGAGCCGCAAAGACCGTCCGGCGAACGGAGCGGCCGTTTTTCCACCTGTCTGAGCCCGAGCGAAGCGAGGGCGAGTCGGAGTTCAGCATTTGGATTTTTATCCCCAGATCTATGGGCCCGGTGCCACATCCTGCCCAGGATGAAACCCTAAAGGGTCCTGAAAAATGTGAACCTGTCCCCAATTTTTCTAAGGAGGGTAATAACGGATGCTCGACCTGAAGTTCATCAGAAAAAATCCCGATCTGGTCAGGGAGGGGGCCAGGAAAAAAGGCATGAATATCCGGCTCGATGAGATCCTGAAGCTGGATGAAGGGAGGCGTAAATTGATAGGGGAGGTTGAGGGCCTGCGTGCTGCCCAGAAGAAGGCCAACCTGGAGATGAGGGAGCGCCCGGAGAGGAAAGAAGGGCTGATCCAGGAGATGAAGCAGGTCTCACAGGATTTGAAGGAGGCCGAGGCCCTCCTGAAACGGACGGAGGAATCCCTTAACGCACTGTTGTTAGAGATCCCCAATCTCCCTCATGAGAGTGTCCCAGAAGGGAAGGACGAGACCGAGAATGTGGTCGTGAGAAGATGGGGAGAGCCCAAGGACTTGGGGTTCAAACCAAAAGACCACGTGACGTTGGGCCAGGAGCTGGACATCATAGATATAGGACGGGCTTCAAAGGTGTCCGGAACAAGGTTCTGCTACTTGAAGAACGAGGCGGTCCTTTTGGAATTTGCCCTGATCCATTTTGCCTTTAATCTGCTTATTAAGGAAGGGTTTATCCCTGTGATTCCCCCGATCCTTGCCCGTGAAGAGATCTTCTTTGGCATGGGCTATCTGCCTTCTGCCGACCAGGAGATGTATAAGACAACCCCTGACAATATGCGTCTGGCCGCTACATCCGAACAGACCTTAGGCCCTCTGCATCGTGATGAGATCCTCGACGGAGGCAGGCTTCCGCTACGGTATGCCGGTTTCTCCTCATGCTTCAGGAGGGAGGCCGGATCATATGGAAAGGATGTGCGGGGGATCTTCAGGGTTCACCAGTTCGATAAGGTGGAGATGTTCTCCTTCTGCCGAAAAGAACAGTCCTGGGACGAACATGAATACCTGGTGTCTCTGGAGGAGAGGATTATCCAGGCACTGCAGATCCCCTACCAGGTTGTCATGATGTGCACCGGCGATCTGGGAGTACCTGCGGCAAAAAAATACGACATCGAGATGTGGATGCCAGGGCAGGGCAGATACAGGGAGACCCACTCCTGCAGCAACTGCACCGATTTCCAGGCCAGGCGGCTCAACATCCGATACCGCCACGACAAGGCCCCCCTCGAATTTGTTCATACACTGAACGGCACAGCAGTGGCTGTCGGCAGGACCCTCATTGCAATACTGGAGAACTATCAACAGGAGGACGGCAGCATCCTGGTACCAGAGATCCTGAGGCCATACATGAAGATGGAAAAGATAGAAAGGCGCACCTGATTGATGACGCCTCAAGGGATCGAAGTATCTCTATGTCCGCTATGCCCAGAATAACGGTGATCGGTAGCATCAACATGGATCTGGTGATCAGGGCCCCGAGACTCCCCCGGACCGGGGAGACCCTGTTTGGGGAGGGATTTTCCATGGTCCCTGGAGGCAAAGGGGCCAATCAGGCGGTCACTGCAGCCAGAATCGGCGCTCAGGTCACATTCGTGGGAAAAGTGGGAAGGGATATCTTTGGCGAAGAGCTGAGAACAAGCCTTGCCCGGGAGCGGGTAGACACCCGCTACCTGTTTACAGATGATCATGCCGCTACAGGGGTCGCCCTCATCGTCATTGATAACTCCGGGGATAACAGCATACTGGTTGCACCCGGTGCCAATATGAGATGCAACCCTGAAGACGTAGATGCGGCTGCAGAAGAATTGGCCGCCGCGGATGTCCTTCTGCTCCAGCTTGAAATACCCCTGGAAACGGATGACTATGCCATCTCTCTGGCGAAGAGACACCAGGTTCCTGTCATCCTCGATGCTGGCCCCGCCTCGCAACGTGCGGTGTCGAACTTGAAGCAGATTGACATATTGAGTCCTAACGAGACCGAGGCCGAGGCGTTAACAGGGGTTAAGGTCTCCGGCCTTAAAGGTGCTGAACAGGCATGCCGTAGCCTGTTATCGAAGGGGGTCGGAACAGTGGTTTTGAAACTGGGGGCTCAGGGTGCGATGATAGGGGATAGGGATGGGATCCGGCACATACCAGGTGTGAAAGTGCATGTGGTGGACACCACCGCAGCCGGTGATGCCTTCACGGCCGCCCTGGCCGTGGCCTTGGGAGAAGGAAAAGGCATCGATGAGGTTGTGGTCTGGGCTAACCATGTCGGCGCCCTCACCGTAACAAGATTGGGAGCTCAGACCTCGTTGCCCACAAGGGAAGAGGTGGATAGATTTATAAAGCCATAATAAGTCACACCATTTGTGGTTTTAAGTCGTCCTTGTAGCCAAAGTTTTCAAAATTGATTCGGTCGTAAAAAGTCAGATCTCACCATAAAGACACAAAGACCGCAAAGAAAGCAGATATATAACTATGTGATTATTAAAAACATCTTTTCCTTTGTGTCCTTGGTGCCTTTGTGGTGAAATCAGCTTTAGGTACTTTTTACGAGTCGATAAAAACTGGGTTCCATGTCTTCAAGTACCCTGGCAAAGCGCAAGGTTTTTAGATTGATCCGTAGGACCAGCTGCCGGTTGGAGGTATCTTGATAATCACCGTTACTCTGAACACCGCAATCGATCGTACCCTCGAAATAGGTAACTTTCAGGTGGGCAAGGTTTTTCAGGCGAGGCTATCCAGAAAGATCCCCTCTGGGAAAGGGATCAACGTGGCTCGAGTGGTAGAGATCCTTGGGCACAGGGTGAGGGCCCTGGGATTCGTTGGAGAGCTCGAGGTGGGCTTCTATCACGAGAGCCTTCAAACGGACCGGATAGCCCTGGACTTGATCCCGGTGGCTGGCCACACACGCATGAACACCACGATAATCGATCCTGTCCTGAAAACAGAGACCCATATCCGTGAACCGGGTTTTGAAATTACAGAGGAACATCTGAACCATCTGGAAAGGAAGCTTGCGAAACAGATTTCAAAGGAGGATATCGTCGTCTTTTCAGGGAGTATACCTGCCGGCGCTCCTCCCTGTGTATACAAAGACCTCATCCTGATGTGCCACGAAAAAAGGGCTAAAACGTTGCTCGATTCCAGCGGGGAAGCTCTCAGATATGGTGTTGAGGCATCTCCATACATGGTAAAGCCTAACCTGCAGGAACTCGAGAGCATCCTTAACGAAAAGATGAACTCCGATGCAGATCTCGCCTCGGGCATCTGTCAGATCAACAGATCGGGTGTGAGATGGGTGGTTGTATCCATGGGGGCTGAAGGGACGATGGCTGGAAGCAGTGAAGGTGTCTGGAAGGCGTGGGTAAATCTTGATCATGTTGTAAATACCGTTGGGTCGGGGGATGCCCTTCTCGCCGGTCTTGCCGTATCCCTGGCCGAAGGAAGGGGTCTGCTCGAAGCCCTTCAGCTCGGCGTAGCCTGCGGCGCAGCCAACGCCATGGTGTCGGGGGCAGGTCTCTGCCGACGATCCGACATCGAGGCACTCCACCAGCGACTGAAGATCCGGAAGATACGATGAACCCAGACTTAGAAAACATCGAATTAATGCTGAAACAATTCGACTAAACAGTTTAATATGTCTAAAGCTCGGGCTACATTAAACCGGGTAACCTGTGAATTAAACGCCACTGATGGATAAGGATAAACGGTCTTTTGGCAAAGGAGGCTCAGGTGAATTCGAGGGAGAGGATCAAACTAGCACTGGAACACCGAGAACCCGATAGGGTTCCCATCCATGACAGCCCCTGGGGTGCAACTGTTAGCAGGTGGAGAAAGGAGGGTCTGCCAGACGAAATCCCGGTCGAAGAGTACTTCGGCTACGAGATCGTCTCTTTCGGGGCCGACCTCTCACCGCAGTTTCCGGTGAAGATCCTGGAGAAGAACGAGATCTACATCGTGGAGACCACTTCCTGTGGCGGGGTGCGAAGGAACTTCAGAGATTACTCCACCACCCCTGAGGTGATCGATTGGCCTATCAAATCTAAAAAAGACTGGGAGAGGATAAAAGAGAGATTGGTGCCTGATTTCACAAGAGTTAACTGGCCCAGTGATCTGGCCAATTTCTCCAGGGCTCACGAAGATGGGAAGTTCATCACCTACAGCGCAGCAATGGGCTACGACCTCTTCCAGTCTTACATGAAGACGGAGCAACTCCTCATAGCCATGGTGACCGAGACCGAATGGGTAAAGGAGGTGTTCCGCACCCATGCTGAGCTGTTAGTCAGTATGGCGAAGATGATGATGGAGAAGGGGTTTAAGTTCGACGGCGCCTTTCTGTTCAACGATATGGGCTATCGTAACGGCCTGCTCTTCTCGCCGGAGACCTATCGGAAGACCCTCCTGGAGACCGATCAGATGGTCTGCGACTTCTTCCATGGCCACGGGATGCCCGTGATCCTTCATAGCTGTGGCTGCGTAAAGGAGCTTATCCCATACCTGATCGAAGCAGGTTTCGACTGTCTCCAGCCTTTAGAGGTGAAGGCAGGGATGGATCTGGTTGAGTTGAAACGGGAGTATGGGGATCGCCTCGCCTTTATGGGTGGTATAGACGTCAGGGCTATGGTTCATCCCGATCCGAAGGTGATCGAGGAGGAGATTCAGAGGAAGTTCCAGGTGGCCAAAAAGGACGGTGGTTATATCTACCACTCCGACCACTCTGTGCCCAAAAACGTAAGCTTCCAACAATACCAGCACGTGATGGAACTGGTTCAGGAATATGGCAAGTACACATGATGGTTGCAAGGGTTCGCAGGACAATTTTTTTCTTGACTTTTAAAGGGCAATATGTTAATTTGTTTTTTGGTGTTGAAGCGTAATGAAGATAGTTCCACGGGAGGTTAAACAGTGTGGTGAGGTCCTGATTGCCCTATAGCAGAGTGGGCCTTATCGAGTCCAGGGAGGTGGAGTGATGCTAAACATCAGAACGGCAGTGGTAACAACGTTTGCCTTTGTTATGCTCTCCTTGCCCCTTGGGTGCGCCAAGCATCCTTCACAGCAGGAGTTGACGCAACTTGGGGAGGCAAAAAGGGCTGCTGAGTCAGCCGAAAAGATGTTGGAGACAAAAAAGGCAGAGAAGGCGAGATTAGAAAGGGAGCTCTCTGCCAAGAAGAAAGAGTTACAGAAACTGGAAGCGAGGAGGGATGCAGTCAAGGCTAACAAAGAGAAGGCAATGAGCAAATAACCCCCCTGCACAGGCAAAGATGTCCCGGGTATGTAATCCATTATCCTGTTTGCGGTTGATCAGATGTACGGCTCGGGTGATGAGGGAAGTAGCTTAGATCAATGTTAGCGTCAACCAGGGACAGGAAGGAGAAAGAAAGGAGATGGCCAGATGGAAGCTTTAAGAAAGGGCGGT
>DTYK01000111.1 GCA_012961925.1 Candidatus Latescibacterota bacterium | reverse complement strand
AGAGTCCGCGGGATGAAATGCTAAAGCATTAACTCCGAAAACAACCGCTCCGTTCGCCGGACGCTCTTAACGGCTCAGGCTTAAGGGCACTTCATCTCATACGCCCCCAAACGGTTAACCTGACCCATTTCGCGTCGGATGGTCTTCAAGAACTTGACTTATGGAGACGGCTGGTTCGCTCTAAGAAGCTCTCACCCGGGATAGAACGATGCAAGAGGTCACATTGTTGGGTGCCTTTGCCGCAGGGATCATCTCCTTCATCTCACCATGTGTACTGCCTCTAATACCTACCTATCTATCTTTTATCTCGGGGGTGTCCCTGGATGAGATGCAGGAGCCGGATAATAGACGCAGCACCCTTAAAAAGTTGAACCTTAACTCCCTGCTGTTCATCCTGGGCTTCTCGGCCGTCTTTGTCTCACTGGGAGCTTCAGCGACGGCCGTTGGAACGTTCCTATCCTCCAGGCTGGCCGATATCAATAAGATAGCCGGCGTTGTACTAATAATCCTGGGGATACATGTGATGGGGCTCTTCAAGATAAGGGTGCTGGACTATGAGAAGAGATTTCATCTCAACAGCAGACCCTTCGGTACTATAGGATCATTTGTGGTCGGGGTGGCCTTTGGCTTTGGCTGGACCCCTTGTATCGGCCCTGTCCTCGCAGCCATTCTATTCTATGCTGGAACCCTCGAGACGGTAACAAGGGGCATGCTACTTCTGGCGGTTTACTCCTCAGGTCTTGCCATACCCCTATTTCTCGCAGGCGTAGGTGCCAGTTCGTTCTTAGCGTTTTCAAAAAGAATAGCCAGGCATTTCAGGTTGATCCAGATCTTGAGCGGGGCCATCGTGGCCATCATAGGACTGTTGATTTTAACACAAAACCTGGAGGTACTCATTCAACCGTTTATACGCTAAGGAGTTCACCTTTAGCGATTTATTCCGAGATTTACAGGCGCAGTGACCCATCTCTACTCCGGATGAAAATTAAAATCCTTGACAAAGGAGTCACAGTATTTTATATAAGGATTATACCAACCTTTTTACGAAAGGAGCCTTATCTTGAAGCGTCTCTATGGTAAGTATTTCGGTATCTTGATATTTATCATTGTTATCTTTAACTTCGGTAGCTACGGTGTCCCGCTTGGAGCTGAGAAATTCCCAAAGCCAGTAGGCTGGGTCAACGACTTCGCCGGGGTTATTCCCCCTCAATATCGCCAGGCGATGATCGCTCTCATCACTGAGCTGAAGGGTAAGACCGGGGCTGAGATCGCTGTGGTAACGATGCCGACAATAGGCGATGAGGACTACACCGACTATGCCAACAGGCTCTTTGAGGCCTGGGGAATTGGCGAAGAGGGGAAAGACAATGGAGTTCTGATCTTTGTAACGGTGAAAGAACGAAAGATCAGGATCGAGACCGGCTATGGTGTTGAGGGCATATTGCCCGACGGCCTGGTGGGGGCAATCTTAGATGACTATGCGATCCCATTCCTGCGTAAAGACGATTATGGCCGTGGTCTTTATGCGGCAACTGCAGCGGTTGCCAGCATAATCGCCGAGGATACAGGGGTTAGGTTGGAAGGGATGCCGGAGATGGAGCCTATCCGGCGACCGACTTCTGGGGGTAGTCCGTTGAGGGCCCTTTTACCCATCATCCTGCTGCTCCTTCTCTTCGGTGGCGGATGGCGAATATTGCCTCTGTTGTTTTTAGGTAGTATGATCGGCGGTAGGAGATATGGGGGATTCGGAGGTGGGTTTGGCGCCGGAGGATTTGGGGGTGGATTTGGCGGGTTCGGTGGAGGCCTCAGTGGTGGAGGAGGAGCAGGACGCGGATTTTAAAGGATCGGAGGTGTTCGATGACCAGGGTACCTAAAAGGCCCGAGGATATCCTCCCCGGGTTTGCAGCAGATGTAGAAAAAGTATATGGCGAGGATCTCGTCTCCATAATACTGTTCGGCAGCGGTGCCCGTGGGGAGTATGTCCCGAAAAAGTCGGATCTCAACTTCCTTATCGTAGTGAGGGACAACACCCCTTCGGAGCTGTCAAAGTTCCAGGCAAAACTGCACAAATGGCGCAAAAGTAACGTAGCGACGCCCCTGTTTCTGACAGAAGAGTATATACGATCGTCCCTGGACACCTTCCCCATCGAATTTCTCGACATGAAATCCGCCTACAAGCTGGTAAAGGGGAAAGACATTCTCGCCGGCCTGGAGCTCTCGAAGCGCGATCTGAGGCTACAGTGTGAAAGGGAATTGAAGGGGAAGATGCTCCACCTCAGACAGGCCTTTCTCGAAAGCAGAGGTAAGGTAAAAAATCTACCCGGCCTCGTTTCCAGTTCTATGGCCGGCTTTGCGCCGATCTTCAAGGCCCTGCTGTATATCCTCGGAGTTGAACCGCCCTCAAAGAGGGCCGACCTCCTGAGGAAGATATGCCAGAGCTTTGATCTGAATTACGAGCTTTTCGATGATCTTCTCCAGATCGGCCGCAGAGAGAAGAAGGTTTCGGCCTCGGAGATAAACTACCTGTTCGATAAGTATGTAGAGGAGATAGACAGGCTTTCTGAGAAGGTGGACGCCCTGTCCATTGAAGAGGAGGGAGGACGATGACCAGAGGATTGAAGAAAACGCTTATCACCATCGGCATCATCGTTGCTACAGCGCTTCTTGTGGTGAGCTATGTTGTAGGGATGTACAACAAGATGGTGAGGTTAGATGAAGGTGTGAAGACTTCCTGGGCTCAGGTAGATGTTCAACTTCAGCGCCGTTATGACCTTATACCGAACTTAATGGAGACGGTCAAGGGTTATATGGCTCACGAGAAGGAGGTCTTCATACGGGTGACCGAAGCCCGGGCAAAGGTAGCAGGTGCACGGACGGTTTCCGAGAAGATCAGCGCCAACAACGAGCTGACCGGTGCGTTGAGCCGTCTGCTGGTCGTCGTCGAGAATTACCCTCAGCTTAAGGCCAACACCAATTTTATCAGGTTGCAGGATGAGCTGGCTGGCACTGAGAACAGGATAGCGGTAGCAAGAAGGCGCTATAATGAAGCAGTAAAACGGTTTAACCAGTACATCCGCCAGTTCCCTGCCAATATCCTGGCTGGGAATTTCGGCTTTGTTAGGGCCGACCTTTACGAGGTTCCAGCCGTGGCAAGAGAGGCGCCAAAGGTGAAGTTCTGAACTTCAACGGTGGGCTCCGATCTTCTTTGACTAAACCCGGACGCTCGAAGACTAAAAAACACCGAAACACCTGACCCGGCTTTAATACAATGCTCATTTCAGTAGATCCGGTGTTTTTCAGTGTTCAATTTTCCGGATTTAGGTTTAAGGAGCTCGAGGCGCTATCAAGAAAGGAGGTACGTCAATGAGAAGGGTCTTATCTCTTTGCAGATTGCTGCTGATTCTCTCCTTATTCCTGGGAACGGCCGCATCGGGAGGGAACGCAGGGATGGTGGGCAGTATAGGGACAGTGACCATTGATGGCAAGCAGTGGCAACGGCTCAGCCTGCGTCCCGAGATCCCGGTCTGGAGGTTCGGCGTAGCCCTGGACATCGAGCTGTTCATAGACAACCAGGGTCATTTCAGCAAGAAAGGCTGGAATTTCGAGAGTCCCTCCAAGACCGCCGAAAGCCTGTTGCGGAAGGTCTATTATGTCCGTTATGGCCACCCTGGTGAAAGGACCTTCATCAAGGCAGGTGCCCTTGATAATGTCACCCTCGGATACGGTCTCATAATGGAAGGGTATTGCAATACCCTTGAATACCCTGGTGTCAAAAGACTTGGCATCCAATTCGATGTCAGAGACATATCCCCCTTCGAGGTGGGTATCCAGGGTATGATCAATGATTTTCAGGATCTGGGAGGAAGAGGCGGACTGGTCGGCCTCCGCATCTCAGCCAGACCGGCTGCACCGAGAGGTGTCTTCCCCATCAAAGATCTTGAATTCGGGGCCACGTATGTGATCGACATCGACCAGTATGGTGGGCTCAGGGATTCTGACGGGGATGGCTACCCGGACGAGGTTGATGACTTCCCGAAAGATAAAAGCAGATGGGTTGACACCGATGGAGACGGCGTAGAAGATGCAAAGGACTTCGATGCCGACGGTGACGGCATACTCGATGCTGATTATTTCGAGACCCAGGTTGCAAACTATCTTGAGGGAGTTGGTGTTCCGGTTGACCGTGATGTGAAGAAGAAAAGCCCCTTCAAGCTGGATGGCTCGGATGCTTTCAGCATGGTGGGCCTCGATGTAGGGATACCTGTGGTCAACCTGCCCCCCTTAAGAATTGACCTGTACGGACAATACGCCCGTGTCATTGACGACGATGACTTGAAAAAGGCGAAGGGTTCTGGCACAGCAGCGCCGGGGGTACGTATCCTCCTTGAGCCGGTCCTTGCCGCAAAAGTTGAGTATAGGCGCTTTAAGGGAGAGTTCGAATCCGAGTATTTCAACAGATTATATGAGCTGGATCGGGCGAGGGTGAAGACCGACGGGTCTGTAGAAACCAAGGATTCAACGCTTGACAGCATGGACCTCAGGGGTGTTTTCGGTAAGGTAGGGGTTAAGCTCGACGACCTGATTACCATCTCTGCTGGCTACCAATACATGATGGACACGGAGGAGAAAGACCAGTCCCTGACTGCAGAGGCCTTGCTGGGCAGTGCTATCCTCAACCAGCTTCCCAGGATCAGCTATGCTGCAGCCTACTACCAGAAGAGGAGGATAGACACAAGGAAATACGCCTTCTTCGAACCGACTCCACAGACCACTTATGGTTACCGGGTGGGTCTCGACGTCTCTCCAGGCGTGATCCTTTTATGGCATACCCAGTACACCTATACCCTGGATGAGGAAGGGAAAGTCCGCCCTGAGCGGTTCGTGAGCATTGAGACCACTATGGAGTTTTGAACAACCCCTTTTTTCGGAGATAAGGCATAGGAGTTTATGCTTTAGCATTTCATCCCGGGTATAAGACAAACCGTTGAGTCCATAGTTTTGGGGATGAAGAGGTCTATCGGATACCTTAAGGCTGTCACCAGATCCATCGGCAGTTCAATCCTGGATTTTGTCTATCCCCCGTACTGTTCCTTATGTAACCGTCGCCTTGACGATATGGAGAGGGTAGTCTGTGAGAGGTGCTGGGGGAAGATCAGGATCATCAATGGTCCGACTTGCCCTGGTTGTGGACGGCCCATGAAAGAGGACACACAGGATTGTCAGGAATGTTCAAAGAAGAGGAGAAGTTTTCGGTACGTCCGGGTTCTCACCCCCTTTGACCATACTGTTCAAAAGATAATCCACCTGTTGAAATATAACAGGAAGAGGAGTCTGGGGACAAGACTGGGGAGGATGCTCGCAGTTTCCCTTTTGCATGATTCAAGGACAAATGATGTAGATCTGGTTGTTCCTGTACCCCTTCACAAAAGCCGACTACGGGAGAGGGGATACAATCAGAGCTATTTCCTGGCGCAGCCAATAGGGAAAGACCTGAGTAAACCAGTAAGGGATGATCTGCTGGTGCGCGTGAAACGAACTCGGTCTCAGACAGACCTGAGTCCAACTGAAAGGGTGAAAAACGTCTCCGAGGCTTTCAAGGTGAAGAGGCCTGATGAAGTGAGGGGCAGGAAGGTTATGCTTGTCGATGATGTAATCACTACGGGCGCTACTGTCGAGGCCTGCAGCCGTGCGTTACTTGAGGGAGGTGCAATTGATGTGGTAGTGGCGGCCGTCGCCAGCCCATTTGAAACTCTGTAGGCAAAAGAAGGTCTTCTCGTAGATGAGCCATGGCAAAAGTCAGTATAGTTCGGGTAGAGGATGAAGCGATCTTTGATTCAGTCAGAAGGTCTGTGGACCTCATCGGTGGAATTGGGCGTTTTGTTAAATCGGGCGATCTTACCGTTATAAAGGTGAATATGTTCATTAAAGCGGACTATCCAACGGGCAAGATAACCGATCCCAGGGCAGTAATAGCGGTGGCAAGACTGGCAGCAGAGCAGGGGGCCACTGTAAAGGTTGTTGAGCGGACGGCAAACATCTATGCTGATTTTGCCCAATTCCCTGAGATCGGGAATTACGCGGAGGTCATCAGCGTGGATAACCTGCCCCACCGACATCTCACCGTTCCAGGTGCGGAATCCCTGCGAGTCGAACTATCAATCCCTGATATTGTCACCCAGTGTGATGTCTTCATAAATATGCCTAGTCTGAGGACCCATGCCCTCACGCTGATGTCCGGTGCACTGAAGAATCTGATGGGTATACTGCCCGGGGCCCAGCCGGGTTATGTCCACCTGTGTGGCCTGGAACAGTCCATCGTGGACCTCAACCTGTTCCGACCCAGCAACCTTGTTGTTATGGATGCCATTTACACCCTGCAAGGGAACTTCCCCTGCGAGGGCAGCCCTCTCAAGACCGACTTGATCTTGGCGGGCGATAACGCTGTTGCAGTCGATACGATATCCGCCCTGTTGTTGGGGTTTCAGCCGGCCAAAATCGTTCATCTGATGGAAGCCAAAAGACGCAAGCTTGGCCCCATAGAGCCGGATAGGATAGAACTCTTGGGGGAATCCCTGGAGGATGTCGCAGGACAGATCAGACTTGAGAAGGCACCGTCTTCCTATGAGGTTTTCAGGGGGAGGTTCACCATAATTGACAGCTCGGCCTGTAATTCCTGCAGACAGGCCTTAGCTGGAGGGCTGGTCGCCGCAAGTCACAGGGAAGGATTCGAGAAGGTCAAAGATCTGACGATAATCACCGGCCCCATGGAAAAAGAACCCGGGCCAAAGACGGAGAACGTCGTCCTTTATGGAAACTGCACCTGCAGATACCGGCATATAGGTAATTACATCCAGGGATGCCCGCCATTGGCCGGACAGGCTGCCGAAGCGATCCTTTCCGTTGTTGAAAAGCGGAGATAACCTGAAGAGAAGGTTGAACAACGTCCCAGTGAAGAGTTCACTCCAAAGTCCGGTCATGCCGGTTCTTCCCTTTCAAAGGCCGGGTTTTCGAACCTCGCATATTGATCCAGCCAGGTGAGATGAACTGTGCCGGTCGGTCCGTGCCGCTGTTTCCCAATTATTATCTCGGCTACCCCCTTCAAACTATTCCCCTGTGCGTCTTCAGTTATGCCATATCTCTCCGGACGGTAGATGAACAACACCACATCCGCATCCTGTTCTATTGCACCGGATTCTCGCAGGTCGAAAAGTTGGGGCCGGTGGTCTCCCCCACGGGCCTCAACAGCCCTTGAAAGCTGGGATATGGCGAGAACGGGTACATTTAGTTCCTTTGCAAGTGCCTTCAATGATCTTGATATAATGGATATCTCCTGCTGACGACTTTCGGCCCGTGTAGGTCCTGTCATCAACTGGAGATAATCGATGATGATGAGACCAACGTTATGTTCCGCCTGGAGTCTTCTGGCCTTCGCCCTCAGTTCAAGGATGCTAAGGGCAGGCGTGTCGTCAACGAAGATGGGTGCCTCTGCCAACCCGCCTACGGCGATGCTGAGACGCGACCAGGCGTGGTCGGGGAGACGACCAGTCCGCACAAGATGAGAATCTACTCTGGCCTCTGCACAGAGAAGACGCTGGGCCACCTGATGGCCTGCCATCTCAAGGCTAAATATCCCGACAGGAACCTTTGTCTCAACAGCGGCATTCCTTGCAATGTTTAAGCCAAAAGCAGTCTTACCCATCGACGGCCTTCCAGCCACCACGATCAGGTCAGAGGCCTGGAGTCCCGCTGTCAACTCATCAAGCTTTGTGAACCCTGTAGGAACCCCGATAACCCCACCAGGTTTGTGATGGGACTTCTCGATAGCCTCAAAGGTCTCATGGAGAATCGATTCTAACGGCAAAAACCCTCTCTTCAGTCGCCTCTCCGATAGGCTGAATATCATCTGCTCTGCCCGATCGATCAGTTCAAAGACATCGCCAGCTTCCTCGTAACACTCTGTTGCTATCTGAGACGACAGGGTTATCAGCCTCCGAAGCAGGGCCTTGTCTAAAACGATCCTGGCATGGTATTCCACATTTGCCGCTGTAGGTATATCCCTCACCAGTGTCGCCAGAAAGAGTACACCTCCTACATCCTCAAGCTGGCCCCTCTTTCTTAGTTCTTCGGCAACAGTGATCTGATCCGCAGGCTCATCGCGCTCGAAAAGTGCTATTATCGCTTGATAGATCTTCCTGTGGGCGTTTCTGTAAAAACAGCTCTCATCCAATATCTCAATAACTTTGCTCACTGCCTGTCTATCTATGAGCATCGCCCCTAAAACCGCCCTTTCGATATCGTCCGCCTGCGGAGGGACCCGTTCGTAGACTCGCGACGCCTGGACTCGATTCCCCTGATCAGCCATGGCTTAGACCCTCTTTCTACAACCTCCAACTAATCTTGCTTCATAAGGCAAGATCTTAAAATTTATATCAAGTCTTTAGAAGAAAAGTACCAAAAGAATCGCGCTTTTCGTAGGCGGAGGGGACGGTGTGGGCATCCGGGTTGGACCTGGACGCTGACGAAAAGCGCATGCCCCTCCCCACCGGACGCACCAGAGACGTCCGGTGGCGTGTAAACCGTCGCCCGATAGGCTCCAAGCGGTGGGGGGTAAGAAGAACTGCTCTTAAGCCTGAGCCTCAGAACCGTCCGGCGAATGGAGCGGCCGCCCTTCCGCCTCTCTGAGCCCCAGCGAAGCGAGGGCGAGTTTGCGGAAGGGCAGCGGAGT
>DTYK01000110.1 GCA_012961925.1 Candidatus Latescibacterota bacterium | reverse complement strand
GCTGATATAATTGAAAGTATTATCAATCCTGAGGCTTAATTCCTGGAGTTTATGCTTTAGCATTTCATCCTGAGTAAGATGGCCACCGAGCCTGGAGACCTGGGGATGAAAGCCTAAGGGCTTAATTCCGAGGAGTTAATGCTTCAGCATTTCATCCTGGGGTCAAACTTCTATTACAACAATGGAGATACGTACCGATTATCTTGTGATTGGCTCGGGCATCGCGGGGTTATCCTTTGCATTAGAGGCTGCAAAGGCAGGGACTGTTGCTATAATAACCAAAAAGCAGGATTCCGAGTCCAATACCAATTACGCACAGGGTGGGATAGCCTGTGTCCTTGCCCCTGATGACTCCTTTGACCTTCACATCGAGGATACGCTCCGGACCGGAAGGGGACTGTGCCGTAGAGATGCCGTTGAGATGGTGGTGAAAAAGGGGCCGGAGATGGTGAATAGGCTTCTCGAATGGGGGGTCAATTTCACAATGGAGAGGATGGAAGCAGGGGAAAGGCTTGCTTTAGAGAGAGAAGGGGGCCATTCGAAAAGCAGGATAGTTCATGCATCCGATCTAACTGGAGCGGAGATTGAAAGGGCGCTGCTGGACAGGGTAAAATCGGAGAAGAACATCACAATTTACGAAGACCATATTGCAATAGATCTCATCACCGAACACCATCTTAGAATCTTACACCCTGCCGGCAACATGGCCACAAGCATGAGATCCCGGATGAACGACTCAACAAAATCCTCTTCCGGACAGAGAAAGATCACATGCTGGGGGGCGTACGTGTTGAACACACGCAGAGGAGAGGTAGATAAGTTTCTGGCCAAGGTGACCCTCCTGGCCACTGGTGGTGCAGGCAAGGTCTATCTCCATACAACCAATCCAGAGATCGCCACCGGAGACGGGATAGCCATGGCTTATCGAGCGGGTGCAGAGATAGCCAATTTAGAGTTTATGCAGTTTCACCCCACATCTCTCTATCATCCTGATGGTAAATCGTTCCTGATTTCTGAGGCTGTCAGGGGCTATGGAGGCATCCTGCGTACCAAGGACGGCCAAGCTTTTATGCAGAAGTATCACCTTATGGGAGACTTAGCACCCAGGGACATCGTTGCCAGGGCAATAGACAGGGAACTCAAGGCCAGAGGCGATGACTGTGTCTGGCTCGACGTAACCCATCTTGATCCTGAGGAGACGAGGCAGCGGTTTCCCCATATCTACGAAAGGTGTAAAAGTGTGGGGATAGATATGACCCTCGACCCCGTCCCGGTCGTACCAGCCGCTCATTACATGTGCGGAGGGGTGAGAACAGACCTCTGGGGAAGAACCACCATCGTCAACCTGTACGCTACAGGTGAGGTAGCTTGCACAGGAGTTCATGGGGCCAATCGTCTTGCATCGAACTCCTTACTGGAGGCCCTGGTGTTCTCCCGCCAGGCCTATCAGGACTCCTTAACGGTGGTCAGAGATAAAGGCTTCACCTTCCCCGAGATACCGGATTGGAACGAAGAGAATACCTTCAATGCTGAGGAGTGGGTGCTGCTGGCCCACGATCGATTGGAAATCCAGCAATTGATGTGGGACTACGTTGGTATTGTCCGTTCCGACCTCAGATTGAAACGGGCCCAGAAACGCATCTGCCTTATAGCTGAGGAGATCGAGGAATTCTATAAGAGGACAAAGGTAACCCCTGACTTGATAGAGCTCAGAAACATAGCAACGGTGGCTCAGCTCATCATCCATTGCGCACTTGCCCGAAAGGAAAGCAGGGGGTTGCATTTTAATACAGACTATCCGCAACAGAATGATGGGAAATATCTACGGGACACGGTGATCACAAACGAAGCCCTTGAATAACACAGATCAGGGTTATTTCCCCTATCCTCGCTTCAGAAGACGATTCAGTGCAAAGGAAGGATAGCAGGTAATCTGTATGGATAGAAGGGAAGGATATGTTTCATCTTGCTGATGAGAAGGAGATCAAAGCGGGCAGGGTGACCGATGTATATTTCGATCGGACAGTCCGGGTTTTGAAAGGACTTGGCATAGACTCTGAGGTAGCGGCTGAAGTGAGGGTGGCAAGTCTGCCAGCGGGATATGGATTTGGAGTACTTGCCGGGATTGATGAACTGGTTGCCCTCTTTAAGGGTATTCCTGTAGATGTGGAAGGTCTCACAGAAGGTACGCTTTTCTACCCAGAAGAGCCAGTGGTGACCATAAGGGGCAAGTACCTTGACTTTGCAGTCTATGAGACGACCTTGCTGGGCCTTTTGTGTCAGGCATCCGGCATTGCCACCAAGGCAGCCCGATGTAGGATTGCGGCAGGCGAAAGGATAATCCTTAGTTTCGGTGCACGCAGGATGCATCCGGCCATAGCACCGATGATCGACCGCAGCGCATATATCGGGGGATGCGATGGGGTGGCAGTGGTAAAGAGCGCAGAGACACTGGATATTGAGCCATCGGGTACGATCCCCCATTCATTGATCTTGCTTGTAGGCGATACACTGGAGGCTACCAGGGCCTTCGACAGGTTTATCGACAAGAAGATCAAAAGGGTCGCCCTCATAGATACCTTCAGCGATGAGAAATTTGAGGCAATAAAGGTGGCCCAGGGATTGAAGGATCTATATGCCATAAGGTTTGACACGCCGAAGACGCGCAGAGGCGATTTCCTCGGTCTATTAGAAGAGGTGAGATGGGAGCTGGATATTCGGGGATTTAAAGGCGTAAAGATCCTGGTGAGCGGTGGACTCGATGAGTATGAGATAGCTAAACTGAATCCTGCGGCCGATGCCTACGGTGTGGGTACAGCCCTTTCAAATGCCCCTGTCATAAACTTCAGCCTGGATATTGTGGAGATAGAAGGAAAGCCAGTTGCCAAAAAAGGAAAGAGATCAGGGTCTAAAAAAGTTTACAGATGCTGCAAGTGTGGTAGAAGGAAGGTCCTTTTCGCCGCCTGGAGGCCAACGAAATGTGGGTGTGGAGGAGATGTAGAACTTCTCTCGAGGCCGTTGTTGAAAAAGGGCCAGATCGTTTGTGATCTTCCAAAACCCTCGCAGATCAGAGACCATGTACTGGGGCAACTGGAGGGAATGGAAATTTTTGAAAAAGGACCGTCTAACCGATAGTTTGCGCCTATGAACGGGGAGTTTAATCTATCCGATCTGATGAAAGAGGAGTTAATCCTGTTAAAGGAGAGAGACGGTTCAAAGTTGGAGGTGATCGCAGCCTTAGTAGATCTGCTTGTGAAAGCCGGGAAGGTGAGGAACAGCGATGAACTCTTGAGCACCATCTGGGATCGGGAGAGGCACTGCTCAACAGGAATCGGCAGAGGAGTGGCTATACCTCATGGAAGAACAAACGCCGTGAGGGACATCATAATTGCCTTCGCAAAGATTGGAGAAGGGATAGACTTCCAAGCACTGGACGGTAAACCCGTCCATCTTGTCTTCCTCTTAGTGACACCGGAAAAAGACGCCGGCCGTTACCTGCAAGCCCTTTCCCGGTTATCACGGCTCCTCAAGAAAAATAACTTCAGACAGAGACTACTACAAGCGCAGGAACCATCGGAGGTCATCAGGATATTTCGGGAAGAGGAATATTCATATAAACCTTGACTTTGGTTGTGCAATGCACTATATTAATCTGTCGGGTGGTGTTCGTGGCGTCTTTTATTTGTTCTGTTTAAAGGACTGGTATCTTCAACATGGATCTGGAATCGATGATAAGGGTCATCAAAAAGTACACAAATCGGCGTCTTTACGATACATGTGAGAAGCGAACCATCACCCTTGAGGAGCTTTCCGATCTGATCAGGAGGGGAGTTGAGGTGAAGGTGGTGGATAATAAGACAGGTGAGGATATCACGGCACATACGCTGTCTCAGATCCTTGCTGTCCGATCAAAGGAGTGTAAGGCGGGGTCTGTTTCATCCGATGTTTTACGGGAGTTGATCCAGAGAGGGGGTGTTGTAATGTTAGATCTGATCAAGAGGGCGATGCTGCTTGGTATTGGCACCATCGATCTTGCCCGGGAGAAGGTTGAAAAAATGGCCGACGAACTGGTGAAACGGGGTGAGATGTCTGAGGATGAGAGGGCAAAGTTCGTCAAGGACCTTATGGAGAGGGCACAGAAGCGGGCCGAGGAGTTCAAGAATAAGGTCGATGAAAGCGTTGAGAAGGCCATACCTCGTTTTATGCGTAAAAGGGACGAACAGATCGCGGAACTGGGCAAGAAGATCGACAAATTGATCGAGAGGATTGAGAGGCTGGAAAGATCGGCCTGATGGATTTTCCAACCGGGCCAGCATCTGACCCGAGGGCTGAAGAGAGTCAGATGCTGGCCTTTACATAAGGAGAGGGGTGGGATGCATGCCGTTGTCTGTATCAAACAGGTACCTGATACCACTGAAGTGAAGATTGATTCTGAGAAGAAGACGTTGATCCGGGAGGGAATTCCTTCCGTTATTAATCCTTTCGATGAATATGCGATAGAGGAAGCACTGCTTACAAAGGAAAGGCTGGGTGGTAAGGTTACGGTATTGACGATGGGCCCTCCCCAGGCGGTCGAGGCATTGAGGACTGCACTGGCGATGGGTGTCGATGAAGCGATTCTGCTTTCTGATAAAGCATTTGCCGGCTCAGATACGCTCGCTACATCGTACACTCTCTCCTTGGCAATCAGAAGGCTTGCACCAGTTGACCTCATCTTCTGCGGTAAACAAGCCATAGATGGTGATACAGGCCAGGTAGGTCCTGGAATCGCTCGCAGGCTGGGAATTTCTCAGTTCACATATGTCTTGAAGGTGAAGGAGATCGACCTGGAGAATGGGAAGATCAGGGTGGAGAGGCTTCTGGAGGGGGGCCTCCAAATCGTCGAGGGGCGGCTGCCTGCGTTACTTACAGTAGTGAAGGACATTAATCAGCCAAGGTTGCCATCGATCTTAAGGATAAAGAGGGTGAAGAACGTACAGATCCCTACGTGGACAGCCGAGGACATCGATGCTGAGCCTGGAATGACAGGGTTGGATGGTTCACCTACTCAGGTCGTGAAGGTCTTCACGCCGGAGAAGAGGAGAAGCGGTGAAATACTGAGAGGAAGCCCGGAGGCGGCGGCAGTTCAATTGGTCGAAAGACTCCTCGAGGCGAAGGCAGTTTAGGAGGGGCATATGGCATTGCTTAAGGTGATCAGCGATAGATGTACGGGATGTGGGCTCTGTGTTAAGGAGTGCCCTTACGGTGCTATCGAGGTGGTGGAGCGGGTGGCGGTCATCAAGGAGACATGTACCGATTGTGGTGCCTGTATTGAGTCATGTAAATTCGAGGCCCTGTATATAGAGAGAAGACGCCCCAGGCAGGTTTGCGATCCATCCCAGTATCAGGGTGTATGGGTGTTCATCGAGCATGAAGAGGGCCGTATCGCTCACGTCTCGTTAGAGCTATTGGGAAAGGGGGGCGAACTGGCCCAGGCCCTTTCAGCAGAGCTTTGTGCGATGGTGTTGGGTAACGCTATCGATCCGGTTGTCCAGGAGGCGTTCAAGTTCGGGGCCGAGAAGGTATACTGCGTCGAAGATCCAATGCTGGAGGGATACAGAACAGACCCATATGTGAGGGCTGCGTCTCACCTGGTGAGAACTTATAAGCCTGAGATCATCCTTCTTGGTGCCACCACCAACGGACGAGACTTCGCCGGGGCCCTTGCTACCGAGCTCGGAACAGGCTTGACGGCCGATTGTACGGGTCTTGAGATTGACCCTGATAGAAGGCTTCTGATCCAGACACGTCCCGCCTTTGGTGGAAACATTATGGCTACTATAATCTGCCCCGACCATCGCCCCCAGATGGCAACCGTGAGGCCAAAGGTGATGGAAATGCCGGAACCGTCTGATTCAAGACAGGGCACCGTGATCCGTGAGGGTCTTCCCGCCTCTGAAGAGAGGATGTTAACGGAGATCCTTGACTTCGTTCCCAATGCTGAGGAGGTAAATCTGGCCGATGCTCAGATCATAGTCTCGGGTGGCAGGGGGCTTGGGGACCCTAAGAACTTCGAGTTGATCAGGGAATTAGCTCAGGTTCTTGGCGGAGCGGTTGGAGCTTCGAGGGCTGCAGTGGACGCCGGATGGATTTCCTATCCCCATCAGGTCGGTCAGACGGGCAGGACGGTTCGTCCACGGGTCTATTTTGCCTGCGGGATATCCGGAGCGATTCAGCATCAGGCTGGCATGAGGACGTCCGACATCATAGTTGCGATAAACAAAGACCCCGACGCTCCTATATTTGATATTGCAACCTATGGGATCGTCGGGGATCTATTTGAGATCGTACCTCTTTTAACAGAGGAGTTCAGAAAGAGGTTGGGGAGGTAATGTAAAAGACACCTTTCTCCCCTCAACCGTGTCCGTTCTATCCTCTCGTTCGTCCCATTATACGAGCCTGAGACGAAGCACTTCTCGGTTGATGATTACGTCCTCCTTTTCAAAATCCAGTTTGAACTTCCATCGCTGGAACGCATCCACGCCGAATATCATTTCATCTTCCATATCCTCTACCACGTGGAACAGTTGACCCGGGATCCTGTTCCCGTCTATAACGATCTGTAAGGCAGTGTAAGATTCGCTTTTTAATGCGGTCTTTCCATCCCCCAGCGTGAACTTCACCGGCCTTGACCATTTGGTGAGGGAGGCTACCCTCTCGGCGACATCTCTTCTGATGAGTGAATTGGTAGCACCGCTGTCAAACAAGGCCTTTGCCTTTGCCCTACTTTTATCACCGATGATCTCCACTTCTTTTACGATTGTACCCATTATGCTCGGTCTTCCGCTTCAACTTGGGACCGGAAAGGATAACCTCCGGCCATCTGTTTTAACCTTTGCGAAGTTTGGTGGAGGCGGCGGGAATCGAACCCGCGTCCGGGAATACTTCGACAGGAGCATCTACGTGCGTAGTCTGTCTTTTAGTTCTCACATCCTGCAGCTCCGACAGACAGGATTTACAGGATGCCAGCCTGATAAGGTCTCATCGGACTCCCTCAGACGGAGGAATCCGACCAGCCCACTGGTCTCGACGCCCTCCTCAGCTCTGTGGGCCGGGCTCAGGAGAACGGGCTACCTTTTAAGCAGCCAGTGCATACGAATAGTCTGCACTTAAATTTAGATCCCAGTTGTTTTTTCCGAAAGAATCATCTTTCGGAACCCGTATGGGACGAGCCACCGGGAACCTCGGCACGCCACTCCTATCTCCTCTATCCCCGTCGAACCCTTTCGCCCCCACGTATCTTTTAATTTAATGGATTTATGTGAATTTGTCAAGAACCCTTTTCATACTTGGTTATATTTTTGGGCTGCTGCGCCTTTGTCGCCTAATCCTCCCGTTTGGCCTTCATCCTTCCAGTTCCTTCAGTATCTTTTCAAACAAAGGCTTTAGTGGTGGTATTTCCTCCTTAATAGCTCTCCACACGATACTCAACTTAACTCCAAAATATTTGTGGATAACTTTGTCCCTCATACCTGACATATCCTTCCAAGGTATTTCAGGATAGTTTTTCCTGATATCATCAGGAATATTTTTGACCGCCTCACCAATAATCTCAAGTGCTCTTACTACAGCAAAGGCAGTTTTATCGTCTCGGGTAAATTCTTCATATGATATGTTCTTAACAAAATTCATAGTCTTATCCATAGCGCCAATAATATCCTCAATATAATCTCCTACCTCTCTTTTCATAGGGGTACCACCTCTTTTAATATATGCTTACCTATTCTTGGCTTTAATGCTGACTTCTCCACCAAATCAACCTTCACACCAAGAAGTTCGCTCAAATAGTTCTCCATGTTCACAAACTTTAACAGCCCAATTTTTGCATCCTCTTCAAACTCCACAAGTATATCAATATCACTCCCTAATTTTTGTTCTCCTCTGACAAAAGAGCCAAATATACCTATTTCCTTGACACCGTATTTATCCTTCAATTTCTCTTTATGTTCTTTCAGGATATTTGTAATCCCTTGCGGGTTTAAGGCCTTTGTCCCCTCCATCTCTTTATGCCTCCATCAATCTTTTAAATTCTGACTCACTCACAATCACTATCAAGGATTCAAACATAGAGATCAAAAAGATAATCCATTTTCACCGTAAGGTCAAGAATTTTTACGAGTACCTTTTCCCACAAAAAGTGGCGCCCCGCAGAATCGAACTGCGCACACGTGGATTTTCAGTCCACTGCTCTACCATCTGAGCTAGGGCGCCGCAGAGTGAAACAGAAAGATAGGGTGAATGGAACAAGGCCACACCCACAACCGAACGTTGTCAATCCCTGCCTTAGCTAATAGAAATACGCCATCCCCTTTGGCCGTGTAAACTCCAGGTTGCCCATCGTCGGGTCCAATTTCAGGCCTATGGACTCTAAGGTCTCCACACCGATCACGGTCTTAGCCCCTTTGAACGTGATGCTTATCGAAGGCGCTTCCACCCCTTCAATCTTTATCGCCACACCGTATGCTTTAGCCCTGACCTTTTCACCATTCCCTAATTCCACTTCCACGCCTGGCATTGGGCCCCAGGCACCCACTTCCCCCAATATATCTTCCGGTAAAACCGTATAAGTTGTACCGGTATCAATCAACACCCCCTTCAACTCCACCTGACCCCTATC
>DTYK01000109.1 GCA_012961925.1 Candidatus Latescibacterota bacterium | reverse complement strand
TTTCAGCATCTTCATATCTTCAGGGAGTTCTGATGAAAATTCAAGATATTCGCCTGTCACCGGATGGATAAAGCCCAGGATCTCTGCGTGAAGGGCCTGTCTGCGGATCACTTCAAGCATCTCTTTTGCCTTATGGTGGAATTTCGGGAGAAGACTTTTCAACCTTTTGTTCCGTCCTCCGTATTTCGGATCTCCGAAGATGGGATGTCCCATATGGGAGAGATGGACTCTGATCTGATGCGTCCGTCCTGTCTTCAGCCTTAGAGAGAGCCGGGTGATGAAATCGAACCTTTCGGTAACAGTATATTCGGTGAGAGCCTCTTTTGCCCTCCGCTGAATAGTGACGGCCATCCTGGTCCGATCCCTCAGATGGCGTCCTATAGGCGCCTCAATCGACCCTGTGGCCTGATCCACAATTCCCCAGACAAAGGCATCATAGCACCGAAGGATCTTCCTCTCCTGTAACTCCTCGGCTAATGTTCGGTGGGTCCTGTCGTCCTTTGCCACAACCAGTAAGCCCGAAGTATCCTTATCGAGGCGGTGGATTATCCCGGGCCGAAGGACCCCTCCAATACCGGAAAGGCGTTTACAATGAGCCAGAAGGGCATTGACAAGTGTCCCAGAATAATTGCCCGGGGCGGGATGAACTACCATTCCAGCAGGTTTATTTACCACCAGGAGATTCTCATCCTCAAATAAAACATCCAGAGGTATGTCCTCTGGAGTTATGTCTGGCCTTACAGGTTCTGGAATAACTATCGTGATCCTCTCACCGGTATGCAGAATATGGCTCGGTTTGACAGGCCTGCCATCCAGGGTCACGTAACCCTCTCTGATGAGCTGCTGAATTCGTGACCTGGAGCACCCGATCTTTGCGGCGACAAATACATCAACCCTTGTACATTCTGCCTCTTTCGGTACCGACAATTTGATCATGGAGATCCAGCCACAGGTTCACCTTCTCAACCACTCAGTCGACGTGGAATCAGTAAAGAGAATACGAGAAAGATAACACCCACCGTCACACCCACATCAGCGAAGTTGAACACAGGCCATCTATATCTCCCAATGCCGAGGTCAAGGAAATCGATCACCTCACCAGTCCGGATACGATCGATGAGGTTGCCGACAGCCCCGCCCAAGATAAGTGCCAGTGCAATGGCTACTGGACCCTTTCTTGAAGCAATTTTAACCAACATCAAAAGCAGAAAGAGGATGGCGAACGTGGAGAGTAATATATGGAAGGGCTTCCCTCCAACACCAACGCCGAAGGCAGCCTGAGGGTTACGGATATATGTGAATCGAAACAGATCCCCCAACACTCTCACAGAGTCCCCGAGGGCCATGGACCTTTTTACAAGAAATTTCGAAACCTGGTCCGCCAAGAGCACGATCACAACAGCAAGGGGGACCGTTATACGTCCGGTCTTTTCAGGTTCAAAATTACTCACGCTTTATCGGTCTTCTCCGGAAGGCCTCTTGTTCCTCTTTTGACTTACATTCGATACACATCGTGGCATGTGGGACGGCCTTCAACCTTTCGATGTTGATATCTCCCCCACAGGCACGGCACTTCCCGTAACTCCCATTTTCTATGCGCTCAAGGGCCTTGTCCAGGTGATACAGGTATCTGCCCTCCCGAGATGCGAAGAGGAAGGCTTTCTCCCTTTCATCCGCGTCAGTGCCCTGATCTGCCATATGAAAGGGGTAGGCGGATAGCTCACCGGAAGAGTCTGTTGTCGTGGAGTTCAACGCCCTCTCCTCCAGATAGCCCACTTGCTCTAAGAGCTTCCTCCTCTTCTCCAGAAGGAGCCTCTTGAAATACTCCAGATCCTTCTTCTTCATTTCCGTTCACCTCCGGCGCAGGAAAATCACCCGTGATCTGGTATTCTCTCCACTGCTATCTCGGCTGGCTCTCCGTTTATCCTGCACGACTCACGCAGGTCACCCCTTTTATCGCCTTCCATAAACCCTATGCAGAGGGTTTCAGCCTTGATGTGGTCTTCAAAGACCTCCACGGCCTTCCTCAATCTATCCGTGGTCTGATAGTAGATGTTGATCCTGTCAGCTATGGCAAAACCCGCAGCTTTTCTCATGTTCTGGATCTTGTGAATAAATTCTCTGGCAAAACCTTCGTCAAGTAATGCCTCGGTGAGGGTCGTGTCAAGGGCTACAGTGAGGTGATCTTCGGATTCGCTGACAAGATCTTTCTCAGATGCGACTATCTCCACGTCTTCTGGCTCGATCCGCAAAGACTTGCCGGCCACCTCCACCTCAACAGCAGAACCCTTAGAGATAAGGGCAATCTCCTCGCTCCCCAGCCCTTTTATCTTCTCTGCCACCTTACCGGCAAGTTTACCCAATCGAGGGCCTAATACCTTAAAATTGGGTCTGGCGTTCAGGGTCAGTATCTGCGAGAGATCGGTGACGAAAGATATCCCCTTCACATTGACCTCTTCCTTTATGAGGAATTCGGTACGCCCTATAGCAGAGATGACCTTTTGATCATCTACCGCAATAATTAGTTGGGAGAGGGGTTGTCTGATCTTAACTCCTGCTTTGTTTCTGGCCGACCTCGCCAAATTCACCACCTTTATGGCCCACTCCATATCCTCCAGAAGGCCAGGATCAATCATATCGGTGTCTGGCACCGGATAATCACAGAGGTGAAGGCTCTCAGGCGCAAGTGGGTCCTGGGTCCTGACCAGGTTCTGATAGAGCTCCTCGGCCAGGAAAGGCAGTATCGGCGCAAGGATCTTGCAGAGGGAGACCAGGGTTTCATATAACGTAAGGTACGCTGCAGCCTTATCCCGGTCGTTTTCGCTCTTCCAGAACCGACGGCGGCTGCGTCTGATATACCAGTTCGAAAGCCCTTCGATGAAATCGTCAACAGCTCTCACCACGCCTGCAACGTTGTAGCGATCCATCTGGGTCCGGGCAGTCTGTATAAGGAGGTTGAGCCTTGCAAGGAGCCACCTGTCCAAAAGCGATCTATCCCTTGGATCTACCTGTTCCTTTGTCGGGTCAAACCTGTCCAGGTTCGCATAAGTGACAAAGAAACTATATGAGTTCCACAGCGTAAGGAAGTTGCGCTTAACCTCTTCTGCAGCACCATAGCCGAAGTTGAGGTTCACGGCCGGATTCTGACGGGCAAACATCCAGCGCATAACCTCCACGCCCATCCGTTCGGCCGCCTCGTCAAACCATATGGCATTGCCCCTGCTCTTGTGCATCTCTTCACCGTTCTCATCCAGAACCCTGGCATGACCGAGCACAGTTTGGAAGGGCTCTCTACCTTCAAGGACTGTGCTCATAGCAAGGAGGGAATAGAACCAGTTGCGAAACTGTTGATGAAAGCATTCCGTAATGAATTCTGCAGGGAACCACTCCTTCCAGTAGCTACGGTTGTGCCTGTAGTCCAGAGTGGAGTATGGCACGATCCCTGCATCCAGCCATGGATTGCCTACGTCTGGTATGCGGGAGACTTTACTCCCACATTCAGGACATTTGATCTTGACGGCGTCGATCCAGGGCCTATGGGGTGAATGGCCTTCGAAACTTTTCCACCCTTCGATGGCTCTCTCCTCCAACTCCATCTCTCCGCCTATAACTTCAAAATGGCCGCAGTTACATTCGTAAATAGGTAGGGCAAGCCCCCAGTACCGCTTTTTGGAAATACACCAGTCATGCATGTTGCGGAGCCAGTCAAGTTCGCGGTCGAGGCCAAACTCGGGGATCCAGTTAACCTTCCTTGCAACATCCATTATCCGGTACCTGAGTTCATCCATGGAGATGAACCACTCATCTACCAGGCGAAACACCAGTTCGGATTCGCAACGCCAGCACACAGGGTACCGGTGAAGGTACTCTTCCCTCTTGTAAAGTATTCCCTT
>DTYK01000108.1 GCA_012961925.1 Candidatus Latescibacterota bacterium | reverse complement strand
TTGTCGGTTTGAGGTTGAAGACTTCGCTAGTTCCTTTCTATGTTTTACAAGACCTGTATACACCAAATTCTCCAACAGTTTCCCCAGCTCTCCCCTCAACTCCGAACGGGTCAGATCCCCCAGGGATAGTTGCGAATCCCATTATCCAAAAAGTAGAGCTTCGGCGATTTAGTCACTTCCTTGTTTGGATTGGTAAAATATGGGGGCAGCAGCGAAAGTATAAACGTGCTCTCCAAAATAGATATGTATCTTGATGTGGTCTGGCGAGTGATCCCCACCGTATTACGAATATTAGAAACGTTCAAAATACTTCCTGTTTGAGCAGCAAGTACAGTGAGTAGCCGATTGAACTTGGAGATATCCTCCAACTGAAAAAGACTGCTGACATCACGGTAAACATAGGTACTGACAATTTCTCCTAAAAACTTTGTTTTTCTCTCCTCATTGTCCTCTAAGGCCACCCGAGGATAACCACCGAATACGAGGAACTCCAGAAGGTAGCGGCGATAGTCCCGGTGGTAAAAACGGCCTTCGTCAAGAACGGTTGCGAAAGCATCCTCAGGAAGAAGAGCCGATAGCCGATCCTTCCCTTTGAAGACAAGCACCTCCTGAAAGTCCACCTGCTGCTCGAGCCCCTTTCTCAACTGCGGGAAGCAGCAGGGTGCCAATTCCCCTCCACTGCACCAGCGCGCCCAGAGTGACCAGTTCGCCCTCTCTGGCCGCAATACGATAGGTAGCCAGCCCAACGGGCTCCGTGCCCTGCCAGGCTATGAAGCCTGGCAGCCAGGATGCATCGTATAGCACACCCCGCGTGACTATCTCGGGCCCTGCCCCCCGCTCCCTGAGGAGCTGACGAACTCACTGGCGGTCTGTATCTATGAGTTCTGTGATGTTTATCATACGTGCCCACCGCTTCGGAGAATAGAAAAGACTATGCGGAAGATCCGCATAGCCTTTGAAATTGAAAATATCTCAACAAATGCTCACCATACAGATCCTCCGAAACGGGCGGGCACAGAATCGTCCTCATGGTTAGCCGGTGCTGAATACATGCTGTGATAGGAAGGCACCTACATCCTCACCGTTAGACCTCTGTTTTTCAAATACCGTTTTGTCTCCTGGATCGAGTATTCTCCATAATGGAAGATGGAAGCGGCGAGCGCTGCATCTGCCTTACCTACCGTTAATGCTTCATAGAGATGCTCCAGATTGCCTGCCCCTCCAGAAGCGATTACCGGGATATTCACCCTTTCCGATACCGCCCTTGTCAACTCCAGGTCGTACCCTTCCTTGGTGCCATCCCTGTCCATACTGGTGAGCAGGATCTCTCCTGCCCCCAACCTCTCAACTTCCTCTGCCCATTCCAGCGCATCTATATCAGTGGCCTTTCTGCCTCCGTAAATATAGACAATCCATTCAGAGGAATTAATCCTCTTGGCATCTATGGCCACTACAATGCACTGACTGCCAAACCTCTCGGATGCCTCCTTAACCAGGGGAGGGTTCTCCACGGCGGCCGTATTCAAGGAGACCTTATCGGCCCCGGATTTCAAAAGTAGCCTTATATCCTCTATACCCCTGATTCCTCCCCCTACGGTCAGCGGAATAAAGACCTGCTCTGCAGTTGCTTTGACCACATCTAACATCGCCCTTCGATTTTCAACGCTGGCAGTGATGTCCAGGAAGACGACCTCATCTGCCCCTTCTCGGCTATAGATGGAGGCGGCCTCAACCGGATCCCCCGCATCTCGCAGATCCAGGAAATGTATGCCCTTTACAACCCGTCCGTCCTTCACGTCCAGGCAGGGAATTATCCTTTTAGCCAACATATCGACGGAAGTTCTCCAATATCTTCAGCCCCAACTCTGAGCTCTTCTCCGGGTGAAACTGTAAGCCCCAGATCCAGTCCTTTGCGATCGCAGAAGTAAATTCTATTCCATACTCAGTCGTAGCCGAGATGACATCCTTATCTTCCGGCTCGACATAATAGGAGTGCACAAAATAGAAATAGGAATTGTCAGGTATGCCTTCGAAAATGGTCCGGTGATCCCGGATCTTAATTGTGTTCCAGCCCATGTGAGGGGTCTTAACGAAGGAGCTAAATCTTATCACCTTA
>DTYK01000107.1 GCA_012961925.1 Candidatus Latescibacterota bacterium | reverse complement strand
TGGGAAACCCTGCAGTCGATACCAGAAGGGCTGTACCTCGAAGGGCACAGGCTGATAATCCTTATGATTGCGTCCGTAGGTGCTGGAGAAACGTCTGCCCACAGATAAAGAAGGTACAGAGGGCATTCAACTCTGAGTGCAGGGAAGAGGCCACTTGCAGAAACATCCTTGTCACCTCAGAAGCCGGATCACGGGCCTCTACATCATAACCGATGAGAAACCTTGACTCCACAACGTGCCCCTAAGTTCACACATTCCATTTCTTCCTCCTCATGATAGATATTGGATTTTACCAGATATGGAAATCCTTCGGCGCCGTGCGGGTAGGAGTCGATTTAAACGGCACCTCATCCTTATCCATGGTGTCTCTTTCATAGAGGGGTAATATCATGCCTTTAGGTCTGACCTCCACCACTGTATCTCCACGCCATTTGAAGTCAAAACTGGCCGTTCCCACATCTTCCCGCCTCCAGATCCGACGCAAAGGATATCGAACGGTAACGGTCTGCCCTCTTCGAACCCTGTCCAACCGTGCGTAGTCCTCCTGCCAGTGGAAAGGGGTATCTGCTCCATCGACGGTAACTCTAACATCCCATTTGTCCACCCAGTCGGGGACGCGTATAGCCAAGGACGTATGCTCCTTCACGTACCAAGTAACCAGACCGTAGAGCACCCGCCCCTGATCCCAGAAGAACATATCCCCTTCCTGCTTCGGGTCCCGGTCCTTGACATATCCCCGGTAGGAGAGGCCATCTTCCCGAAACACGGAGAGCATAAAGTTCCTCACCCCCTGTTCCACACCCTTCCCCTCATCGTCGCCAACCATGGTGCGGTTGAAGATAAAGCCTTCCACAAAACGGCCGGTTACATCACCGAAATCCCACGACGAATGTCTGTAAAATGGCGGGTCGAACATGATTCTCATCGAAAAGTAGGGGCGGTAGTTCTGTGCCCTGTCCGGGTTGTAAATGAAGTAGTGTTGCGCCAGCTTGGCCCGGTCAGTAAGGTCAAGAGTTGCAGGGATCTGTTTAGGCTTCATGGCTATTTACCTCCTCAGACCTGTTATGTTCGACTCCACCAGCAGAATTTTGCCGTCTTTGGAGATCTCCGGCTACGCTGTTTTTAGCTGATCTATGTTCTCCACGACCTTCCGGAACGCTTCCACATATTGCTCCAAGAGCCCCTCCGGAGGCTCGGTAAACACCGGTAGGGCTAAAAGCCTTCGATACACATCTTCCGTCACCGGAAGGGAACCTTCTCCAGGGGGCTGGTATTCTTTCATATGCGGACAGTTGTAGGGACACCCCTTTCCGTGGAAGTTGTAGCCCTGATAAAGGGGGTGGAGGTGATATATCATATACCGGCAAGGGCTTACGTCCACCCCCTCAGCCTTAAGGGCCTCTATGAACCTCTCCCTCGGCACCCCCACCTCTTCTTCGTGATATATGAGTCTGTATCCGTAAAACCCGCCCCGCTTGGCCTTTGGGTAGACGGTAAGCGGCTCTATGCCCTTGATCTTACCCAGCTCCCTGTCCAAATAGGCGAAGTTAGCTGTCCTCTTCTGGTTCAACTCCGCAAGCCGGCTCAACTGCACCCTGGCTGTACCTATGGCCAGGGGATGTGCCCGGAACTTGTATCCGATCCCCGGAGGGGCAAGGTGACGATAACGGTCTGTAACCAGATCCCCCTCTATCCTGCCGTAATGGCCGCAGATGAGGAGCCGTTCGTAGAGCTCTGTGTCACCGGTCACCACTATCCCCCCTTCTCCCGCAACCATGGCCTTGCTCCCCTGGAGGCTGAAGCAACCAATATGTCCTATGGATCCCACTTTTTCGCCGTCGTATTCGGCACCGTGGGCGTGGGAACAGTCCTCGATCACCGTAAGATTATGTTCCTGAGCTATTTCCATGATATCGTCCATCTTTACCACGTTGCCCCACATATGGACCACACAGATGGCCTTTGTCCTTGGCGTGATCTTGCGCCTGATGTCCTCGGGGTCTGCGGTGAGCGTGTGGGGATCTATCTCACAGAACACAGGGATAGCGTTGTTATGCAGTATGGGGCTTATGGAGGCATGCCATGTATATGAAGGCACGATCACCTCATCTCCGGGGCCAACACCTGCGGCGAAGTAGGCTGCCAGCAACGTTGAAGTCCCGTTGCACTGAGAGAGGGCATATCTGGTACCGATGAATTCCGCGAACTCCTTCTCGAACTCCCTCACCACTTCAGGAACACCTGTAATCTCTTCTCGCTCTAGCATCTCGGAGACGATCTGTTTCTCCTTCTCCGTGATGCGCCTCCACCCCTCCACGTACGGGATGGTCACCGCCTTCTCTCCCCCGAAAAGTGCAAGTCTCTCTTCTGACATCGGTAACCTCCTGTTCGGATTTGGTACCACTGGCTGAAGGCAAGGCCCTTTCTCAACTTCGCACAAATTTCACGGATGGGGGAGATAATATAATAAATCAAACCCCAAAGGTCTTTAGACCATTTTACTTTCTTTTGCCGTATCTTCGGGAGATTATGAGAAGGAGCAGTTGAGGAAAGATGATGAGGAGAGGCTTGACAGACCTTGCCAGGATGGTCTTCCGGCCACGGAAATACGCGAGAAAGTCATAGACCGTCACTTCACTATCCCTCTGAACTCGCTCGGCGACAGGCCTTCACGTTCCTTGAACAACCTGCTGAAATAGTGGATGCTCTCGTAACCTACCTTTCGGGAAATCTCAGAGACACTGAGGTTGGTGTCCCTTAAGAGCCTTTTTGCCTCTGCCATCCTGACCTTTGTCACGTATTCTGTGAAGGTGACTCCGGTTTCTGCCTTGAAGACCTCGCAGAAATAGTTCGGGCTCAGAAGGGTCCTTCCCGCAACCGTTTCCAAGTCTATTCTCTGCTGATAATTTTCTCTGATAAATTCCATGGCGGCTTCCACGGCCTCCCTCCATCTCTTCTTGCTCTGCTTCGGTAGGATCTCGCTGAGATTGAGAGGCCTCTCCTCTCCCCTGACCACCTTCACCCTTCTTATAAAAACAATGAACAGATGTAATAACTCCGCTCTCAGAGCCACCTGGTACTTAAAGCTATGGAAGGCGATCTCCTTAAGCACTTCCTCTAACATATTCCAAAATTCGTACGTCCTTTCCAGATGTATTATGGGCTTGTTTGCCCCCTCCATGGCCCTGCGGACATATGTCGATACCCAACCGGCCATCCCGTGGGGGTGGATGCTGAACCAGGCCATACCAAAGGGATCATCCCGGTCCGGCTGGATGCCGTGGATTTCATAAGGCCTGATAATAAACAGATCACCTGCTTGAGCATCGAATACCTCATCCTCAATGGCCACGATCCCCCTTCCTCTCCTTATATAACCGATCTCATAATAAGGGTGGCAACCGACCCTGATGAGCTCATCTTCCAACAAGGGAATTCTCCCCACGAGCGAATCCCGCGGTGAGAGATATCGAATGTTAACCTTATCCCTCTCCAGACCTTGTACTATAGAGAGAGCTGCCCTTTCTATCACATCCGGCTGGTTCAACTGGCACAGAATCATCCACGTCTCCTCCAGATTACCGCTCTCCTTGGGTTTTAGGAAGCCCCATTTCTCAGATTCTAAAGAAGTGCGATCTCCGTATCCTTGTCGAAAAAATGACACTTACTCATATTCACCATCAGTTTCATCTCTTCTCCAACCCGAGGTATTTTGGTTGTTGAAAACCGGGCTACTAAGGAAGTGCTGCCGGTGTTAAGATAAAGGAATGTCTCGTTGCCCATGGGCTCTATTACCTCCACCTTTGCCCAAATCGTCACCGTCTCCGGCGTACTTTTACCGAACCTAGGGTTCAAGATGTCCTCAGGGCGTATGCCCAGGATCAACTCCCTGCCTACATAACTTTGAAGACGCCTATTATGTCTCCGAGGGAGGCCCAGCTTAATTACACCGTCACTGAAAGATAGACCTCCCCTCCAGTCCTTAGAGAGGGTTCCCTGTATGAAATTCATGGTTGGACTTCCAATGAAACCCGCCACAAACTTATTGGCCGGTCTGTTGTAAAGGTTCAAAGGGGTGTCGATCTGCTGAATAACCCCATCCCGCATCACTACGATTCTCTGCCCCATCGTCATCGCTTCCACCTGGTCATGGGTAACATAGATTATGGTAGCCTCTAAGTGAGAATGTAACTTGCAGATCTCCGCCCTCATCTGAACCCTGAGCTTGGCATCAAGGTTAGATAATGGTTCGTCGAAAAGAAAGACCTTGGGTTTGCGAACTATAGCTCTTCCTACCGCCACCCTTTGCTGCTCCCCGCCTGATAGCGCCTTGGGTTTGCGGTTCAAAAGATCGGTGATGCCCAAAATCTCTGCCGCTTCGTGAACTCTTCTTTCAATTTCTCTCCTGGGGTACTTCCTCAGTTTCAAACCAAAAGCCATGTTGTGATAGACCGTCATATGAGGATATAACGCATAATTCTGGAACACCATAGCTATGTCTCTGTCCTTCGGGGGGATGTCGTTCACCAATCTCCCGTCAATATAGATCTCTCCCTCGGTAAGTTCTTCCAGCCCAGCGATCAACCTTAAGGTCGTTGATTTTCCACAACCGGAAGGACCAACCAAGACAACGAATTCCTTATCTTTCACTTCGAAACTAATATTGTCGGCAGCTATAATATTTCTTTCAAAAATCTTTGTCACATCTTTCAGTACTACATCTGCCATTTGACCGATCCTCCCCGATTCAAAACTGCTGATCGCCTTATCCTTTCATTCACAACAAGGATTACCCCTTCAGCCCTGCTGCGGCTATCCCGCTGACGAAGTATCTCTGCAGGAAAACATAGAGTGCTATCACAGGCACTATTGATATCGCAGCGCCAGCACACAGGAGCGGCCAGTTCACACTGAAGGCGAAACCGCTCTGGAAGGCCACCAACCCCACCGGCAATGTTCTCAGCTCTGGCCTGGCCATAGTAAACGCCAAAGGCAACATGTATGCGTTCCACGTACCCATAAAGGTGAGGATAGCGACAGTGGCCAATACCGGTTTGGCCAGGGGGAGAATTACGTACCAGTATCTCTGAAACAGGTTGCAGCCATCGATCTTTGCGGCATCATCCAAGTCCCGTGGTATTGTCCTCAAATATGCCTGAATGAGGTAGATGCTCACCACCTGGGATCCTGCAACGGAGACCACAATTATTCCTGCCAATGAGTTCAACAGATGTAGACCCTTAGCGATGTGGAAGACAGGCACCAATGTAGCCTCAGCCGGAATGAAGAGCGTTATAACGAGAGCATAGAGGATCGATCTTCTGCCCGGGAAGTCAGTCCTGGCCACAGCGAAGGCAGTCATAGACGTTGTCCACAGCACCAGGAACAGGGCCGCCACGGTGATAATCAAACTGTTCTTAAAATATGTCCCGAAATTACCTTTTGTCCATGCCTCAAGATAATTCCCCCAGTGAAAGATCTTAGGGATAAGTGCCATTGGATCCTCTGTTACCTCTGGCATAGTCTTAAGCGATGTAGAGACCATCCAGACAAGAGGATATAGGCATATGAGGGACCATAAAACAAGAACTATGTAAAGTGGCAAACGGGTGAATCTTCCCATAGCGTTCCCTTTATCGTTCTGTCCTGCTCATCTTAAGCTGAATAAATGTGAAGACTGCGATAACGACAAAAAGGCCGATGCCTATTGTGGCTGCGTAGCCTTGCTGTGCGATAACAGTAGCCCCCAGGCCTCTGCCAGCAAAACCATACTTGAACATATAGTCGGTGACCACCTCACTTGCATAATATGGCCCGCCGTTGGTCATCACGTTAACTATGTCGAAGACCTTGAAGCTGCCTATGATCGAGAGCATCACTATGATCAATGCGACAGGCTTGAGCATCGGCAGCGTCACATGCAGAAACTGCTGCCAGCTTCCCGCACCATCTATCTTAGCAGCGTCGTAGAGGTACTCTGGTATCGATTGGAGGCCGGCCAAAAAGAGGACCATATTGATCCCCAGGTCATGCCATATTGCTACGCCGATGACAGTATACAGTGCTGTGTGTGGATCCCCCAGCCAATCATGGAACTGGCTGAGCAACCTCAGCTTCATCAGGATGAGGTTGAACGCGCCCTCAAAGGGCGAGAGTATTCCTACGAAGACTATGCCCATCACTGCTGTGCTTGTCACCACAGGCAGGAACAAGATGGATCGGAAGAGGGTTCTTCCCTTAAGCTTTGTATTCAGGGCTACCGCAGCGCCCAAGGCCAAGCTGAGTTCTATTGCCAGCTTGGCGAGCACGTATATCAGGGTGTTCCCTAAGGCCTTCCACCAGATGGGATCACTCAGGAGTCTCCTGTAGTTTTCCAGCCCAATGAACCTCATCTGGGTTATCCCATCCCACTGGTAGAAACTCAACCTCACCAGGTAGAAGACAGGGTAGACCATAAACACCAGGAATAGGATCAACGTGGGGGCACACAAAAGATAGGAGCCCCGTTCTTGCCTGATCTGTCTGATGGGCCCTTGGACTTTGTCCAAACTTAGGTCTCCTGCTAC